>JARLHS010000152.1 GCA_031292115.1 Clostridia bacterium
CTGCTCGGCAATGCCGACGTCGAAATATCTCTGCCTGAATCTTTCCGCGAACGGCGCGAGGCCGGTGCCGCCGCCCATCGCCGCCGTTACGGCGCAGACCCGCTCATCCTGCCCGGCGAGGGAAGTCAGATATTCGCCGAAGATCTCGGAAAATCCGCCGCTTTTCTTGGATTCTCCGGTCTCTATATCAAAATTGCCGATGCCGTGGTAGGCTCGCGGATCCTGCTCGGCATATGTATAGCCTTTTCCCTTGATCGTCATGAGGTGAATGAGCGCGGGGCGCTTGATATCCTTCGCGCGCCTGAGCAGGCGGCAGATATCGTCGATATTGTGGCCGTCCGCCGGCCCGAGATAGGCAAAGCCCATATCCTCAAAGATGGTGCTGTGATAAAGCGCGTTCTTGACGAGAGATTTTGATTTGAACATCCAGTTGCGCAGCCGCCCGCCGACGAGCGGGATATGCGAAACCACGACCTCGACGCCGTCCTTGATCTTGAAATAGAGCGGCTTCGCGCGGATGACGGCGAGATGCCGCGCAATCGCGCCGACATTTTTGGAGATCGACATTTCGTTGTCGTTCAAGATGACGATCAGCCTGTCGTGGGCACGCCCGGCGTTATTCATGCCTTCATAGGCAAGGCCCCCCGTGAGCGCCCCATCCCCGATCACGGCGATGGAATAGCTGTCATCCCTTCGCAGCGTTTTAGCCTTCGCAAGGCCTGTCGCAGCAGAAATCGAGGTGCTGCTGTGCCCGCAGCCGAACGGGTCGCACTCACTTTCACACGGCTTTTTGAAGACGGAAAGCCCGCCGTATTCACGGATGGTTTTAAACTGTTCGTAGCGCCCCGTAAGCAGCTTGTGCGCGTAGCACTGATGGCCGACATCCCAGACGATCTGGTCGTCCGGGGAGCGGAAAACGCGGTGCAGCGCTACCGTCAGCTCCACAACGCCCAGATTTGAGGCGAGATGGCCGCCGTTGACAGCGACGGTTTCGATGAGCTTCTGTCGTATTTCGCTGCAAAGCTGCGGAAGCTGCGCTTCCCGAAGCCTCTTGACATCCTCCGGCGAGCGGATTTTATCTAAAATAGGTTCATTTTCCATTGATAGTGCGCCTTTCCGTACGAGCTCAGACCAGGATCATCCATATCACGATGCCTAAAAGCGCCCCGACGAGCACTTCGAGCGGCGTATGTCCTAGATATTCCTTGAGGTCTTTGTCGATGATCTCCTCGCACTCGGATTTTTCCATCGCATCGGCCATGCGGTTGATCGCCTTTGCCTGCTCGCCGGCTGCGCGCCGGACGCCCATCGCGTCATACATCACAACACCGGCAAAGCAAACGGTAAGCGCGAATTCAGGCGAATCGATACGGCACTCGTGCGCAATACCCAACGAAAGGGAACATACCATCGCCGAATGAGCGCTCGGCATGCCGCCGGCGCCGAACATACGCTCCATTTTAACTTTCTTCGTTGAAATGAAGGTAAGCAGCATTTTGATCGTCTGGGCGGAGATCCAGCTCAGCCCGGCCGAAATAAGAACAAGGTTGTTGAAAAGCTGATACAGGATTCTCATTGCAATCCCTCTACCGCCGCGCGGCGGCGGCTGAATTTTGATATACATTTTATGTGTATGCGGGAGCCTCTCGTTTTTAAAGTGCCCCTATCATAATCTTACTCCGAAAAAAGAAAATTGCTATCGGCTTTAAACGGCGGTTTCCTCTTTTTCGGCGGCAGCCGCGCCGTTGAGTAATCGTTCGGGCGACAGAAAATCCCCGTTTAAAACGTAGTTGCAATGAGCGGCGCTCACCCCGCACGCGCCGCGAGATAGCGGGCAAGCTCCCTTAAAAAATGCCCCTCTTCGCCGAATGGCCTGAGGCATTCCTCCGCCTGCCGCGTCAACTCCCCAAGCATCCGGCCCGATTCCTCAAGGCCGAGCAGGGTGGCATAGGTGGATTTATGGTTTACGAGGTCGCTCCCCGCCGGCTTACCCAACGCTTCGTCGGTGCTGGTAAGATCGAGGATATCGTCCCTGATCTGGAACGCAAGGCCGAGCTTCTGCGCATAGGCGTCGCCCGCGTCAATCAGCAGCTGCGGCGCGCCCGCGACAATGCAGCCCATTTTCGCGGCGGCACGGATCATGGCGCCCGTCTTACCGCGGTGCATCGGCTCAAGCACCTCAAGACCGACTGGCTTGCCCTCGTATTCAAGGTCGATCTGCTGGCCGCCGACCATGCCCTTCGCGCCGGAGGCTGCCGCTAGCTCATGTGCCGCGAGGATAACATCCCCGGGGCGCAGCCTGCCCCTGTAATTATTGCACAAAGCAGCCTCAAAAGCAAGAGATAAAAGTGCGTCGCCCGCAAGCAGCGCCGTCGCCTCGCCGAATTTCACATGGCACGAGGGCCTTCCGCGGCGCAGAGCGTCGTCATCCATGCAGGGCAGATCGTCGTGAATCAGCGAATAGGTGTGAACCATTTCGATCGCGCAGGCAAACGGAAGCGCCGCCTCCGTGTCTCCGCCGCAGACGCGGCAGAATTCGAGCACGAGCACCGGCCGGATGCGTTTGCCGCCGGCTTCGATGCTGTAGCGCATCGCTTCGATCACGAGGTGCTCCAGGCCGTCCGTCTTTGGCAGGAACTGCTGCATCGCTTCGTTTACGACCCCGGCATACTGGTCGAGCCGCCCTTTAAAGTCCGTTTTGAACGTCATCTGCGTTTTTCCCTCCGCTGATTTTTACGACGGCCTGTTCCGCATCCCTGAGTTTCACGGCGCAGAAGGCGGCGAGCCGGGAGCCTTCCCCAAAAAGCTTCATCGATTCGTCGAGCGGCGCGTCGCCGGTCTCAAGCAGACCCACAATTTCCTCGAGCCGTATGATCGCGGCTTCGAACGTCATTTCCTTTTTCATCGCTCTGCCTCCGTTTCTGTGCTGCGCACGCTGATATCCGCCTCGCCGTCTCGCATGCGCAGCCGCAGAAGCTGCCCTGCGTGCATCGACCCGACGCCCGTGACGGCGGCGCCCGCCTCGTCGAAGACGGCCGCGTAGCCGCGCGCGATCACCCGAAGCGGGCTGAGCGCATCCAGCTTCGCAGCCGGGCCGGCAAGCCCGGATTTCTTCGATGAAACGATCCTGAACGCGGCGTCGTAGAGCCGCTCCTGCAAAAGATCCACACGCATGCGGTGCGCGTCCAGCGCAAAAAGCGGCGAGCGCAACGCTTTTGCCTGAGTCAGCGCGTGCAGCCGGCCGGATTTTGCGGCGATTGATTCTTCAAGCAGCCTGCGAAGCGCGCATCCCATCTGCGTGACGGATTCCCCCACGGCTGTGATATCGGGCGAGACGATCTCCGCCGCGGCGGATGGAGTCGGCGCGCGCAGGTCGGAAGCGAAATCCGCGATGGTGAAATCGGTCTCGTGCCCCACGGCCGAAACGACAGGCACCGTGCAGGCCGCGATGCTCCGCGCGACGCGCTCGTCGTTGAAGGCCCAAAGGTCTTCAAGCGAGCCGCCGCCGCGCCCGGCGATAACGACATCGGCAGCGCCCGTCCGGCTGAAATAATCGATCGCCTCGCAGATCTGCCCCGGCGCCTGGGCTCCCTGCACCTGCACGGGATAAAGCAGCACCTGCGCGACAGGCCACCGCCTCTTTAAGATATTGAGGATATCCTGCAGCGCGGCGCCCTGCTCCGAAGTCACGACGCCGATGCGCGCGGGGTAATCCGGCAGAGGCCGCTTGCGGCTGTCGTCAAAGAGCCCCTCGGCGCGAAGCCGCTCCCGAAGCTGCTCATAGGCAAGGTACATCGCGCCCAGACCGTCGGGCTGCATGTCGTCGATATAAAACTGATACTGCCCGTCGCGCTCATAGATTGAAACGCGCCCCGAGGCGACGACGCGCATGCCGTCGTACGGCGCAAAGCTGAGCCGCGCGGCGCTGTTTTTAAACATCACCGCACGAACGGCCGCGCTTTCATCCTTGAGCGAGAGATAGAGGTGGCCCGAGCGGTAATGATTTGTGAAATTGGAGATTTCGCCGCGCAGCCATACCCGCTGCAGGCGCTCGTCGCCCTCAAGCAGTGATTTCGCATAAAAATTGAGCTGTGTAACGGTAAGCACCGCAAAGCTCATATTCCCTCAACCTTTATCTTTGTTAATACGGCGATGCCAGCGGCGTTATCGCCGGAAAGCTCCGGCCTCGCGAAGAGCGCCCCGAATTCCTCCTGCAGCGCGCAGCGGATGGCAGCATTCGCCGTGACCCCGCCCGCGAAAACGATCTGCAGACCCGGGTAACGCTCGAGCAGCATGCACGCCGATTTCCGCAGCGCGCTCTGCACCGACGCGATGCAAAAGGCCGCGATATCTTCATGGGGCTCGCCGCGCTCAAACATCGCCCGGCAATGGTTTTCGATGCCGGAAAGGCTGAAATCCATGCCGCGAAACGGAATCACCGACTTAAACCGTTTTTCGCTTTTCGCCGCCAGCTCTTCGAGAAGCGGCCCGCACGGGAAGCGCAGCCCGAGCATCACGCCCGTGCGGTCGATCGCCTGGCCTGCCTTTAAATCGAGCGAGGACGCAACGACCTGCGTTTCAATGACCGTTTCAGGCGACGGGGAGACCAGCACGGCCTCTGTCGTGCCCCCGGAAACATGAAAGGCGATGAACCGCTCATGGAGCAGCTCAAGCCTTCCGACGGAATACAGCGCGGCAGCGATATGCCCCGCCTGATGCGAAAATGCGTAAAATGTCGCCGTCCTTGCGGCGGCGACAGCGCGCGCGGCACATTCTCCCGCGCAGAAACACGGCATATAGGAGCCTTCCTCATCGCGCGGACGCACGGAAGCGCCCACCGCCATAACGGTATCGACCCCCGTCAGCCGTTCAAGCAACCCCGGCAGCGCCTTCACATGCTGAAAAACGGCCTCGCTCTGGCGAAGGCCTCTGCCGCCCAGCGGCACTTCAAGAAGCCTCCTCTGCTGACGAAGGCCGCCTTCACCCAGCAGGGCGGCCGATGTGGTATAGTTGCTGGTGTCAATGCCGAGATAGCAGGACATTACGACTCCGCCTTTTCGAATTCGGTGCGCACCAGTGTGCCGAGCACGCCGTTCACAAACGCCGCGTCGCCCTCGCCGGCGTATTTTTTCGCAAGCTCCACCGCTTCGTTGATCGAAACGCTCAGCGGAATATCGTCTTCATAGGACATCTCATAGATCGTCAGGCGCAGGATGGAAAGCACCACGCGCGAGAGCCTGTCCTTATTCCAGCCGATCGAATATTTCTCGATGCGCGCGTCAATTTCGTCAAGATGCTCAAACACCCCGACCGCCAGCTTCTCTGAAAACGGGTCGGGGTCAAGCTCACGCGCCTCCCTGGCGAGCTCTATGATTTCCGGGATCGCCTCGTCTGAAAAAAGCTTTTCAAAAACGAGGCCGAGTGCCTGTTCGCGGGCTTCTCTACGTGTCATCGGCTTTATTTGACCTCCGGCGCTTCCGACGCCCGCGCCCAAGGGGATGGGCCCGGCGCATAGCGCAGATCTTTCTGCTCAATTGATCCTCTCGTCTTCCTGCTGGCTGATAATGACGCCGGAAACATGCACGTTCACCTTTGAGACCGTAATGCCCGTCATGTTCTGTATCGCGTCTTTGACCTTCGACTGAATCTCGGAGGCCACTTCCGGTATCTTTGCGCCGAGGTAAAGATTGACGAAAACGTCTATGACGGCTTCGCCCTCGCGCATTTCAAGGCGGATTGCCCTGCCGATGCTGTTTTTGGCCAGGATACCCCTGAACTTCGCATCGGTGATATTAGGGCGCAGTGACAAACCCGCCACACCCTTTATTTCATTGGTTGTTAGCCCTGCAATCTTTGAAATGACCTCCTCAGAGATCTTGAGACTTCCGTTATCCCTGTATTTGCTTTGTTCCATGTCATGCGCCCTCCTTTCATTACATTATAGCAAATTCATGCAACGCACACAACTATTTTACCGTGATTATTTTTATTTTCTGCGCGTCGCAGTGCGTCTGGGAAACGACAATGTCCGTGATCTGAATACTGTCGCTCTTGGAAAGATCGGTTTTTGCCTTCGGCTTTACGATAATGTTGATGTCGTTGTCGCCGATGACGGCGATGCAGTCTTTGAAGCCCTTGGCCAGCACCAGCGTTTCAATGTCGCCCTCTGTCTTGATATCCTTTGCCAGTGTCGCGATGCCTGAGACCGCCTGCGCCTTCGCGGTTGTCGCCGTGCCCGAGCTGGAGGTCACGCCCTTGAGTACCTCGAGCGCCGCATCCTGAGCCTTCTGCCTGTTGAGTCTGGCCTGCGCGAAATAATCGGTTGCATTTGCCGCGCTGCTTGAAGTGCTTACATACTGCGCAGTCCCATATTCGTTTGCCGCCGTCGCCTGCGCCTTTTCGCCCGTAACGGAAAACCTCCAGTTCAGGAAGATCGCCGCGCCCAGCGCCACGACAAGCGCTGCCAGTATTATTTGTTTTCTGCCGATAATCATACTCATACCGCATTTCCTTTCGTAAACGAATTCGTCATGGCCTTGTTCGAGTTATTTCTCAGACATTTTTGTTACATACACATGGTTTGAGGAAACGCCCAGCGCCGTTGAAACCGCTTCTGTGACGTTTTCCTGCACGACCGGGTTGCCTCCCCCTTCGCACACGACCACAACCCCTTCCACCTGCGGCGTGAGCTGCGTCTCGAGCAGCGCCTGCTGCCCGCCGTCCGCGCTGCTGATAATCACCGTTGAATCTTCTTCATCACTGCTCTGTGCTGTCTGCTTTTCACCGTCCTTCTGCGTCTGCTCGGTCGTATCCGCCGTCTGCTTTTCCTGCTGCTGATAAACGTTCTTCTCACTGCTTTCAAAGGTTATGAGTACCTCTGCTTTTCCGACGCCGTCGATCGCAGTGATGAGGTTTTTAACTTTTTTTTCAAGGCCGCCGGTGTAATCGGCGAGGCTGGGGGAAGAGCTTGATACGGTTGTGGTTTGCTGCTTTGTTCCATGAGAAATAACCTGTGAGAGAAAAATTAGTGCGATACCCGTGATACCCGCGATGAGCAGCAGTTTTGTGCCCTTCGGCGAAAGCAGCTTTTCGGGTATTTTTTTGAAATCCGGCAGATTGCCCATTGCTATTCCCCCTTTGCCTCTATTTGAACATCCAGCCCGAGCTGCGTCTTGCAGGCTTCCACGAGCTGTTTCTTTTTCT
Source organism: Clostridia bacterium (assembly GCA_031292115.1). Classification (GTDB taxonomy): domain Bacteria; phylum Bacillota; class Clostridia; order Oscillospirales; family Ethanoligenentaceae; genus JARLHS01. The sequence goes on from JARLHS010000152.1 coordinate 7,204, forward strand.
CATAATCGCTTTTTGTGACCACGACACGGATGCCCGAAACTTCGAGCGCACTGCTGCTCCCGCTGAAATCGATGTAGACATACTGCGGGCTGACACCGTATTTTTTGCAGCAGCTGCAGACCAGCTGCGAGATCTTGATCCTGGCCGCATCCGTCTGCTGCTGGCTCACCAGGCTTTGCACGGCATAGCCGGAAGACGTCGTGCCGCTGTCCTCCAGCAGCGACTGCGGCAGGCTGATCTGCCTGATACTGAAAAACGGTACGAGCACGCAGGCCAGGAAAAAGACCGACACCACAAATTTGTAGACCTTTTCCATGCTGCCCGTCGGCGCGACGACCCCCGCCATTCCCGCCGCGACCGCGGCGAAGCAGAGCGTCATCGCCCATGCCTTGATTGCTTCCATCAGCTTCCCATACCCAGCAGGAGCATCACCGAGACCGAGACAATCAGCGCAAGTTCCGTGGAAATTACGAGCGCCAATATCACGCCCAGCGCCTCCCTGACCGATTTTAACAGCCCTTTCATTGAATCCACCGAGAGGATTTCCGCAGCGGCGGCTGAGACGTCCATCGCGAGCATCCAAAGCAGACATTCCAGCACCGGCGGAAGGAATATCACAATAAACACTACTATTGCATATGCGCCTGTCGCCGTTTTTAGAAGGTTTGCGCAGCCAACAATTGTATTTAATGCGTCGCTCAGCGCGCTTCCGACAACCGGAACAAAGCTTCCCACCACAAATTTTGCCGCTTTCACGGCGACGGTGTCGGCCGCGTTCGCGATCATGCCCTGGATTGCGAGAACGGCGACAAAGATCGTAACGCTCAGCCCCATTCCCCAGACGGCAACATTTTTCGCAAACGAAGCGACCCCCGAAATTTTGATGCCCGGCGCGACCGAGCCGATTACGCAGAACGCGAGGTAAATGCTGACCAGCGGCACAAAGGTCGTGGAGGCGAGCGCGATGATCCCATTTGAAAGCATGAGCATTATGGCCTGAAAGACCGCCGCCGAGGTCGGATGCCCCGACGCGGCGGAAAGCCCCGCGAAAACCGGCAGGAATGAAATCGAAAAATTGCCCGCCTGCGTGATCGTGTTGTCACAGGTGCGGATGCATGCTGCGACCGGAACAATCACCGAGCCCGCGATACACAGCGAGCACACCGTATCGAAAACGCCCTTGAGCGGCTTTTCGGCGAGCGAGGTTTTGAGGGTATTCAGCAGCGCATAGGCGAGCAGGACGCCGAGCACGAGCGCCATTGAGCGCATCGGCGCTTTCGCGGCATCGCTGAGGTTTGAAAGCACAAGGCTGAAAAGGCCCTTCGGCGTCAGCTTTGAAAAGCCGTTCGGATCGGGGCTTTTCAGCCCCAGCTTGCCAAGCGAATTTTGAGCCTGCTGCGGCGCCTTGGAATAAAGGTCGTTGGCTCCGCTGCCCTGCATTTGTTTCTCAACGATGTCACTGATGCTTTGCGGGGCGGAGACGCCGCTGTCGGATGCATCCGAGCCCGGGGCGGCATCCGATGAAGCAGCTTTTGCTCCGGGAATCAGCAGCACCAGCAGCGCGAGCAGCACCAACAGCCTTTTCATTGATTTCATCCTTTATTTTAACTTATACTTTTCTCCCATTAAACTGCGGATATAATTCCGCAGTTAATGCCTGCCGCTTTGCGGCATCTGGCGGCGGTTGCCGCCAAGAGAACCGTTTAATAACAATCACGCAAAAACATGACATGTTTTTACACGCCGCTGGAAGCGGCGGTAAAAAAGCGGTTTTATCGCTTTTTTAATTGGAGATTAGTATTATCCGATCAGGCCAATCGCGAGCTTGGCGATCTGCTCGAAAAGGGGCAGCGCGAGCAGCAGCACGGTGAATTTCCCCGCGAGCTCCACCTTGGATGCAATCGCCGCCTCGCCCGCGTCGCGGCAGCTGTCGGAAGCAAGCTGCGTTACAAAGCAGATGCCGAGCGCCTTGATGAGGATCTGCGCATACTCGCTGCTGATACCGGCGCCCGAGAGCAGCGAAGAGATTTCATCGAATGCCGGCTGAGCCTTGGCGAGGACGAACAGGAAAACGACGATCCCTGTGGCAAGGCCGACGAGCATCGCGTATTCCTGTTTATACTGCCGGAGCAACACGGCGATTGCGGCGGCTACGACTGCGATTCCGGCAATATTGAGCATCGACACGGCCAAACCTCCCCGTCTTCACAGCTTGAAGACTGTTTTGATCGTGTTGAAAAGCTCGCTGATTTGCTGAATGATCATGAAAAGCACAACGATCAGGCCGGCAAGGGTGGTCAGCATCGCCTGCTCCTCGCGGCCGGAACGTATCAGAACCTGATTGAGCACCGCTACGATGATACCGATTGCTGCGATCTTAAAGACCAAGTCGATGTCCATTTTCTTTTCCCCTTGCTTTGTCTGTAATCCTTCAAATAAGTAAAATGAGAAAAAACACGCCGGTGAGGACACCAAGCGAAGAATACATTTTGCCGCGGCGGCGCTGATCTTCGCGTGCGACGCCGAGCCGCTGCGTGAGCAGCGCGCGGCAGTTTTCGCAGTTTGCGAGCTGCCCCTCCACATCCGTCGCGCCGAGCGATCGCCCAAATACACGCAGCGCCTCGTAATCGGCCTCCTCAAGCGAGAGATACGGCCGCGACTGCTCGAGCGCCGACTCCCACACCGAAGAGAGCCCTCGCCGCCCGTCGAGGCCGGCGCCGCAGAAGCCGAAGATTTTCAGCCGGCCGTATTCCGCCATCGCGTCAAGACGTGCGAGCAGCACGTTCATCTGCGTCGCGCTGTAACGGATCTCGGTGGAAATAAACCCCACCGCGCCGATGAGCGCTTCGAGCTGCGACGCGCGGCGCACGAGCTTCTGCGCCGCGAACATCCCGGCTCCCACGCAGACCAGGAAAAGCAATATCATCCCGACGACCTTCAGAAACATTACGTCCCGCCTCTTTCCTCACGCTTGAGCGGATAAACGGCTTTGACGACGCCCGGCGTTTCCCTGCCGCAGAGCTGTACGGCACAGCGGAAGGCCGAGCTTTGGATCATTCTTTGCAGCTGCGGGCGGCAGCAAAGCTCCTCCATGCTGCCGGCATGCGCGCTCGCGATCACCGCCACGCCCGCGTTCAGGCTGGCGATTACGGCGTTTGCGTCCTCTTCGCTGCCGACTTCGTCGCAGATGACGACATCGGGCGAGAGGCACCGCACCGCCTGCAGGATGCCTTCGCCTTTCGGGTAACCGTCAAGCACGTCGCAGCACGGCCCAAGGTCATTCTGCGGCTCACCCAGGAACGAGGCGGCGATCTCGCCGCGTTCATCCACAAGGGCCACGCGTGCGCGCCGTGCGAGCCCGGTGCCGCTCGAAAGCTGGCGCGCAAGGTCGCGCAGCACCGTCGTTTTGCCGCAGCCCGGCGGGCCGAAGATGATCGCGCCTTGCGCCCTGCCCCCGCGCGAAACGGCGCCGAGCACCGTATCGGCCGCGCCCATGATTTCACGCGCGACACGCAGCGCGATCGAAGAAATATCGCGCAGATTGGCGATCTTTCCGCCGTCGCACACCGCCGTGCCGCAGATACCCGCCCTATGGCCTCCCTTTAATACAATAAAGCCGTTTTTAATCTCCTGCTGGTGTGAATAAACAGAGGAGTTGCAAAGCAGCCTGAAAACTTCATCCATATCCCTTTTTTCAATTTTAAGAAGCACTGCGCGTTCAAGGTGCGAGACGTCACCCGCGCCGGTGATGAAAAGGTCGCCTTCCGGCAGGGAAAGAGCCACAGGGCGCCCAAGCCGCAGGCGTATCTCCTGCGTGCGGGCCTTAACGCCGGCAGGCAGCGAGGCAAAAACGGCCCCATAGTTTCCGAGATTTCCCGCCGCGTCGTCAAAACGCATGGCGGCAGTTTTTTCATCCGGTATTTTCATATCCAAGGCACTTTCCTCCTTTCGTTGAATTTATATGGGGCTTTGTCCCAAATTATTACTGCGGCGGGCAAATATATCGGGCTGCGATCCGTATCCCGCGGCATGACCGGGAATGCCCAGCAGCAAACCAAAAAAATCAGGCCCGCCGATAAGCGAACCTGACAGGCTGTTGAGAACCCTGCTTTTAAAAAAAGGTCAGAATATATTGACAGCTCATTCTGATTTAGCCTATTCCGAGCTTTTTTCGGGGGAAGGAGCGCATCGTACAGACCCCACTTTTTATCCGGAAACGTGCGTCTTTGGCCGCAGGGCAGACAAAACGAGAGGCCCCGAGCGCACCGGCGCACTGTGCGCCATGGCATACTCAGAGCCTCTTATGAACGTTACTGATTTAAGGAGAAACTCTATTTCTGATAGACGGGGATATCAAAATAAAGCTTTATATCCGGAAACAGGTCGAAATAACTCTTGATGGTTGATGTCTGCTTCTGGGCCCACAGAACATCCGTGGCATATTGGTGACTGATGTTGTTGACATTCCATCTCATTTCATACAACGTATCCTGCGGGTTCGTTGCCCTGTTTATGTAACCACTCGAAATCCATGCCGCGCCGCCGTATATAGCCTTGTAGATGCCGTTGTTGGCGCCCGTGCCGTCGCCCGTGTCGTACCAGCCCTGACTGTAGGCGTAATTCGAGCCGTTTGTGACCGGATCAGAATCCGTTGCGTGGATGCCGAAAAAGTTATAGCATTTCTTCCCGTTCACCATAACACCTTTTGCCAGCGTGGAGGTTCCGTTGCCCGATTCGAGGATGGCCTGTCCGGCGAGATAGACCGGGTTGAGATTATTCACCTTCGCCGCGTTATAAAAGGTTTGCCCCTGGCCTATCAGCGTGCTGCCCGTGCTGCTGGCAAACTTGGTGTTGAATTTACTCACAATGCTGTTTTGATAGTTCTGGATATCATCCGTCCAGCTCAGCCTGAGGAACTGGTAAATATTCAGCGGGTCGAATTCGAGCTGGGTTGGGTCGGTATACTTTGTGACCTGCTGCAGGATCGTGTTATATGAAACGGTGTTGGCATGGAAAGTTGAAGAATCGTTTATAACTGTCCGATAACCCTTCAAGCCGCTTTGAATCACGGCATACCCGATCGAGCTCAGCTCAGGGTAATTTGACATTTCTTCACTGATCAGCGTGCTCAATGAGACGGAACAGCTTGTGAATGAAACCGACACATTGCCGATCTTAAATGTGACCTTGGAAACAGATGCTTCTCCGTCAAGACCGACGGCCTTGACGGTGATGGTGTGCTGCCCGACGGCGGCTGCGCTGATATCGAGCTTGTAGTCATAGCCGCTCGTGGACGCGTTCAGGTAGCCGCCGGAGGCGTTTCTGGCGCTCTGCACATCGGGGCGGCTGATGCCGAGCGTTGCCTCCCCGGAGGGAGATTTGTTGCTGTCAAGGTAGATATAAACGTGCCTGATACCGCTCGCGTTGATCGCCCAGCCCCTGACGTCGATGCTGGCGATACAGCTTGCTCCGCTCGCGGGGTTATCTATGCTTGCCTGTGGGGAAAGCTTGGTGACGGTGAAATCCTTTGAAACCACCCCACCGTCGTTGCCGACGGATTTTACCGTCAGCTTGTGCGTGCCGGAGGGGATTTTCGTGGGGTCTGTGGATTTAAAGCTATAGCCGCTTACCCCTGCGTTAGGGTAGGAAGGATAGGCCTTTTGCAC
>JARLHS010000018.1 GCA_031292115.1 Clostridia bacterium
AAATCCGCCTCAATGACCATCTTCTGCACGCGCGGCTGGAGCGAAAACACCATATCCGCGCCCGCCATCGCCGCCAGATGATGCACGCCGCGCAGCCCCGCCGGCATGATCTTCGCCGTGATGCCCTGTGCCTTGAAAAGCCGGTAGGCATTCTTGCAGACCGCGTTCCCGGCATTGAGAATATCCTCCGGCTTGATATCGATGCGGTTGTCCGTGGCGACCTCGAGCAGATATTCATCGAGCCGCCCGCCCTGCTGCACGCAGAAGCACGGCTTCACCGCGATGCCCTTTGCCCTCGCCTTCGCCGCGCCGCGCTCATACGCCTTGCCTGCGGCCATCGCCTGGGATACCGAAAAGTTGAGCGTGGTGCAGACCGCGATGCCGCGCGAAGCCAGCTCCTCGACCACGGGCAGCGCCGCCTTTACCGTCGGCAGCTTGACGGCGATATTTTCGCCCCAGGAGGCATACCTCAACGCCTGCGCCAGCATCTTTTCGGAGTCGGAGCATATCCCCGGATTCAGCTGCCCCAGCGCATAGCCGTGCTGCCCGTTCGTCTGATCGAATATCTTTTTGAATTTGGCTCCCGCATAGGTTGCGATGACCTTGAGCAGTGCTTCCGCGCGCTCCTCCATCGAAAGCTCCTGCGGGATCTGATCGACCCGCGGCTGCCAGAATTCCGGAACCGCCTGCAGGCTTTTGTACGTCAACACGGGGTTGGTCGTCACGCCGAGCGCGCCGTTTGCGATTGCCTCATCGATTTCGGATGGGATCGCGGAGTCGTGCCACCATTTTGTTTCCGTATCCTGCGCCAGCCATTCCAGATAATTCTTCATGTAGGCTCATTCCTCCCAGGTAATATTATAATACCGATTTCATTTAGAAAGTAGATAAAGTCTACTTTTTAAAACCCGCCGATGACGGATTTTTTGCAGGACCGTCTAAATATAACAAATAGCCAATTGGCCACACGGGCCGACCGGCTTTTAAAAGGATACCCGAAGGAATGCCCCTGAAGGAATCATGGGGGTTGATTCCTGGCCAAGGAGTTGGGGGAAAATACAGCCGTTGACGGTTCATTCGGGCACTCCGGCAGGAGCTTTACGCCGCCTGACGCCCGGCTGGGTAAGCCGGACGTCAGACAGCACAAAGGTTTCAGATTTTAAATTCTTCAATGGGGTGCCAGCCTGCCTCGACAAACTGTGAGAGGGTTTTCTGCGAGGCGCCGTATGTGATAAAGTCGGTAGGCTTCATGCCCTCCGGCTCATAGGCGCGTACAAACTCAGAAAGTGTCATGAGCCTGTCTATGACGTCCTTCGGGACATCTTCCTCAATGTGCTCCGACCAGGGCTGCGGCGTCTCACGGAGCATCTTTTGAATATTCGGGGCAATCGACATGGACATAGGAGCCCCCGCAAGCGCGGTGGTGTGATAGGCTCCGCGCATGCCGGCCGGCATCAGCACGGCATGGTAGCCTTCCTCGCCGAATATCCGGTAGGCGCGCTTGATGGCTGCCGTGCCCGCCTGGATGATATCGCTCTCCGGCACGGCGGATCTCTGGTCGTGCGCCACATCCCGCAGATAATCGTCGAGACGCCCCACCATGATCACGGCGAAGCAGCGCCCGCCTTCAATGCCCTTCTGCTTTGCACGCGCCAGACCGGCCATGTGCCGCTTGCCGGCGGACAGCGCCTGGGGAACGGTGAAGCTCGCAGTGGCGGTGACGGTGATGCCTTCGCTGATGCACTCTTCCAGCGCATCGAGGCCTGCCGCCGTCACAGGCAGCTTCACGGCGATATTGGGCGCCCAGTCGTGCAGACGGCGCGCCATTGTCAGCATGATATCGCAGTCTCCTGCGAATACAGGGTTCACCTGCGCGCAGACATACCCCTGCTCGCCCTTTGTGGCGTGGTAGATGGGCTCAAACTTTTTGGCGATCTCAACCGTGATGTGCCGTATGATCTCCTCCGCCTTTTGCGCCCCCGTCCAGGATGCGGGGATATCGGAAAGCAGCGGCCGCCAAAAATCGGGGAAGCCGTACAGGGATCTTTTTACCAGAAGCGGATTCGTCGTAACGCCGGTGGCGCCGTTTGCAATCGCCTCATCCATTGTGATGAGATCGGCGCTGTCGTGCCACCAATTTGATACGGTCGAGCCGGAAAGCCATTTTAAATAGTCGTTGCTCAATAGGTGCACCTTCTTAACATAATTTATCTGCTTTCTGAATGAGAATCGGTATTATAACGCGCCGTCCCAGGTTCCGACATTCGAATTCTTGCTTTCGTCCTCGTCGAACCAGCGCGTGGTTACGACCTTGGATTCCGTATAGAAGCGCAGGCCGTCCTTGCCCAGGGCATGCAGGTCTCCGAAGAAGGAGAGCTTATGGCCGGCAAAGGGGAATACGCCTGCGGGCACCGGGATGCCCACGTTGACGCCTGTCATGCCGCCGTGGGTACGCTTGGTGAATTCGCGCGCGAAGTAGCCGTTTTGCGTGAAGATAACCGAGCCGTTGGCGTACGGGTTGGCGTTCATGACCGCCATGCCTTCTTCAAAGTCTTTCACGCGCTTGATGCACAGCACCGGCCCGAAGACTTCACGGTCGCCGATCGTCATGTCGGTCGTCACATGGTCAAGCACGGTATGCCCGACGTAAAAGCCCTTCTCATAGCCGGGCACGACAACATCGCGGCCGTCAAGCACGACGGTTGCGCCCTCGTCTATGCCCTTCTGGATCCAGTCGGTGACGAACTTCCGATGCCCGGCGGTAACGACCGGCCCGAGATCGGTGGTCTTGTCGTATGCGGGGCCGATCTTCTTGGTTTTGATCTGCCTGACGATTTCAGCGACCAGCGCATCCGCGATCTTTTCTTCCACCACGGCCACCGGCAATGCCATGCAGCGCTCCCCCGCGCAGCCGAAGGTGGAGTTGATGATGCCCGCCGCCGTACGCGCGATAGGCGCGTCGCTCATGACGAGCGCATGATTCTTTGCTTCGCACAATGCCTGAACGCGCTTGCCGTTGGCGGCAGCGGTGGCATAGATATGTCTTCCGATTTCGGTTGATCCCACGAGCGTAACGCCGACAATGTCGGGATGCGAAAGGAACAGCTCCGCTTCTTTGCGCGAGCAGGTGACGACATTTACGACACCCTTTGGCAGGCCGGCCTCGGTCAACAACTCCACGAGCCGAAACGAGGTCATCGGCGTCATGCTGGCAGCCTTGAGCACCAGCGTATTCCCCGTCGCAATGCACATGGGCATCATCCAGCCCATCGGGATCATCGCCGGGAAGTTAAAGGGCGCGATGCCCGCGAAGACACCCATCGGCTCGCGATAGAGCACCGAGTCAAACCCGGAGGTGACATTCATCAGGGATTCGCCCATCATCAGCGACGGTGCGCCGCAGGCAACTTCAACAGGCTCCTTGACCTTGAGCAGATCGCCCTGTGATTCGTCCCAGTTCTTGCCGTTCTCACGGCACAGGATATAGGTCAGCTCATCCATATGCTCCTCGAGCAGCGAACGGAAACGGTAGAGCACCTGCACGCGCTTGCTGACCGGCGTATCGGACCATGGCCCGAAAGCCGCCTTTGCGCTTTGGATCGCCAGATTGACCTCTTCCTGCGTGCAGCAGGGGGTCTGCGCGATGACCTCTCCGATGCTGGGGTCGTAAATATCCATGTACTTTTCGCTTTTTGATTCAACATACCCGCCGTTGATATACGGACGCAATCTCTGGATTTCTCCCATAACAGCTCTTCTCCTTTTGCTTTTTGAGCGCCTCAAATGAATTTGTATTATCATATTGTCTGATAATACAATAGACCAATTCGGCCGAAATGTCAATTGTTTATTTGTCTGATTTTACTCTTGCATATCTGGTGGAAAACCACTAAAATTAAAATGACTGATTCGCCGGTGTTCTGGCGTGCACATTGCAAACCTGTGAGCCGAGGCGGAGGATGTGTGGCTTTTACGATGCCAAACGCACATCACGGCCGCTTGAATCGAACATAATACTCATCTCCAATGAAAGAAGCGATGAAATCGCTTTTTTACCGCCGCTTGCCGCATCCTGTAATAACATGCGATGTTTTTGCAGGATGCGTATTGCACGGCTTATCCGGCGGTGAATGCCGCCGCACGGCGCATGTCTATCGAATAGTATATGGGCGCGCCTTGTCTGGCAACACCGCGAAAGCCAACTTTCGGGAGGTCAATATGGAACAAAAGAAGATCAAGAAAAATACCGTTGTCGAGCAGGTAATGGAGAGAATCAAGGATTTGATCGCTTCGGGTAAATACAAGGCGGGGGACAAGCTTCCCATCGAAAATGAACTGGCTGAAATGTTCGGAATCGGCCGTTCCTCCCTGCGCGAAGCCGTCAAAATATTCAATTACCTTGGTGTGCTGGAATCCCACGCGGCAAAGGGTACTTTTGTCTGTGACCGCTCTCATATCTCCTCCGAGGCGTTGTCCTGGGCCGTTCTTCTGGGCGGGGATGAGATCAACGAGCTTATTGAGATCCGCGCGGCCATCGAGCTGTGGAGCGTTCTGGAGCTCACGCAGAGCCACCCGCAGGATCCGGAAAAGTTTTTGCCCACCATTCTTCAGTTGGAGGCCGTTATCGGGCAGATGCGCGTGGCCGCCCAGCGTAAATCGATTGAAGAAACCATCCGGCTGGATTTCCAGTTTCACGAAATGATTATCAACAGCAGCAATAATTCGATCTTCAACTCCATTTATCACACCCTGCGTTCCTTCATGCTTAAAACCACAATCAAGGTGCACCAGAATCAGAATATCCTCGTTGCACTGCCCGAGCAGCACGAGAGCCTGCTCACCGCAATCAAGAGCGGCGATTCCCAGACGGCGCTCAACGAGATGCAGCGCCATATTCAGATAACCCGTCAGACACTGTATTCTGAGATGGGGAAAGCCGGCGCCTGAAAGGCTCTGTCGACCCCGGGTTTCCTTCCTGCCGCAAACGGACGACGTGAGGGTGTTTGAGATGGAATTCAGAAAAGCCGGAATGGAAGATATCGATTTATTAACAGAGAACCGGATGGAGTTTGTCACGGCAGTCAGTCATATACAAAACCCCGAAGAATTCAGGCGGGCGACAAAAGAGTATTTACGCGAACACTTAGAAGATGATCTGATTTATTATATATGCACGGACGCCGGGAAAATCGTCTCATCCTGCCTGCTGTGTATCTATCGGACATTACCGCTTCCAAGCGCGATCAATGGGAAACACGGCTTGCTGCTCAATGTATACACGTTAAAGGAGTACAGAAGGCAGGGGCTTGCAAAATCACTCATCAGCAATTTGATCTGTGACGCACGTGAAATGGGCGTCAGCAGGATTTCACTCAATTATACGGATGAAGGATACCCTTTATATCAGGCATTGGGTTTCGTTAAGTGTGATCGGGAAATGGAAATGAAGCTTTAACGCCAAACAAGGATACGGAATAAAATCACAGATTGCCTGCCGTCAGCCAAGAAGGCCGCCGACAGGCAATCTGTTTTTCTTAAAACCGGATAACCACGCCGATGATTTTGGCGGCCGTGATCGCCTGCTCTGGGGTGAGCACCGCGCCCCGCAGATCCTCCGGGCGGGCGCCCAGCCCGTCGATGTCGCAGGATGTGAGGTCAATATTCGCAAGAGCAGTACCGGACATCTGCACCTGACGCAGGCTGGTCTGAGCAAACCGCGTTTTTGTAAAAGACACCTCTTCAAAATCTGCGCTTGTGCAGTTGCATCCGGTAAAAGCCGCCCGGTCAAACCGCGCGAAGCGGAAGCTCGCATACTTCGTCATGCTGTTTTCAAACGCCGTATCCCGCAGAACGGCCCCGCTGAAATTGACGCCCGTCATGCGGCAGTCTACAAAAGCCGTGCGCAGCAGGATGGCGTCGCTCAGATCCACATTCGAAAGGTCGCAGCCTTCAAAAAGCACATCCTCAAACTCCGCGGCACGCAGCGATGCCTCAAACCGCACACCGCGCAGCGCCGCGCGCAGAAAATTGACGTGGCGCGCTTCGCCGGAAAAGGCCCCGTGCTCGATCAGGCAATCGGAATAACTGTCGTCGTCCTGCACCGGCCCGGCAGGCTTCACGGCCGCCGGCTCCTTCGGAAGCCGCGGCGCCGCGATCAGAAAATGGTTTTGTTCCTTCATGCAAATTCCCTTCAAAAAAAACGATACCCGCGCGCTTCCTCACAAAGCGGGGCGGGGCGACGCTATATAATTTCTTCGGCAATCTCCACGGCATCCGCGACCGCCTTTGCGCAGACTGTGATGTGCAGCCCGTTTTGCATAGCCTTCTGCATCTCCTCGGGCTTGCTGGGATCCACCCCGAGAAGCTCCCTGCAAAGGAGGCTCCCCTCTTTCTCTCTAAACCTCCGGATGAATTCAGTCGAACGCTCATAGGCCAGCAGCTTGCCTGCCTTGTCGTTTTCGGTGCAGGAGCCGAATTTCACGCCGATCGCCATGAGCGCGCCGGTCACCGCCCCGCATACCTCCCCGCATCTCATGCCGCCTCCAAAGCACGCCGCCGTCTTCAGGGCAGTTTGTCTGTCCACACCGACATCTTCGGCAAATGCGGAAAACACCGATTGCGCGCAGTTGAAATTCTGATCCATGCTGTTTAAGGCAGTCTGTTTTCTATCCACGGTTATCGCTCCCACAATTCTTATTCTATTTCCATTTCAATCTTTGTTAAAACAATTAATATTCACCGCAGAGGACCGGACAGCCGCCTGATTTATACGGCCTGTATAAATCAGGCGGCTTCTGCCGGGCTATCCGGGTCAAGCGGGGAGAAAGCGGGACCTATTCCGTAAGAATATAGCTCGTTTCCACCGTGATGTCTTTGTTGAGAGAACGCCAGACAGGCGACAGCGCCTCCAATTTTCCCATGGCATCCCGGACGACCGCGTCCTGCGCGTTCGGGGATTTAATTTCGGCTTCAAACACGATCTTCTCGAGTGAGAGAGGCTTTTCCCGACGGAAACCCTGCACGTGCGCCTTAAAATCCGATATCTCCACGCCGCTTTTCCTCAGCAGAAAGAGAAGCGCCGTGCTCACGCAGCCTGAGAAGCTCATCGTCAGCAGCTCTAGCCCGGCATAGCCCTGGCCCGTGCCGACAGGGGGGATGTAGTCGAAGGTGACGGGACGTTGCGCGTTCGATTGTGAAATCCCTTTTAACTTGACCTTCTGATCTTCCATGCTGATCTCAATCTCAAATGCGGGATTGCTCATGGTGATTTCCTCCTCTTCAAATAAATGAATTTGCCCGCCGGTCATCGCCTCTTTCGAACGGACGTCATTTTATGTAGGTCAGGGCGGTGTTCCAATCCGGCTCCCATTCCTTTAAAATGATGCTCATGCAGCCAAACACGAGATGCAGCTCATTATCGTCCCATCTGTCTCCGATTCCCGCTGCAAAACGGTGCGTACCTTTCAGTTTCAGGGCAATCTGCATGCGTTCCTGCTGATCTTTGCCGAGGTAAATCTCGCCTTCAGGGAAACCGACTTTTTGCATCCATTCCCTGGTTGCGGGCAGACAGGCCGCGGGCCGCGCCCCGATGTATACGAGCGAAAATCTCTTTGAAAGCTCCTTCATGCACTCAACGCTGCCCATCGTGGGGATATCGCTTAAAATGTTTTCCTCCGAATAAAATTCCCTCGAGCCGAATAAGGGGTTGCGAAGCCGGGTATCGCAGATCGTGCCGTCGATAAAAACCAGAATGGAGTCCATCCCGTCACCTTCATTCGAGTGCCTTCAATCAGGAAATCCACCGGTTAACCTATGACCCGCTTGTTGCGCACCAGAAGCGCCAGCAGGCCGGCGAGCAGAGCGAAGCCGCCCATGCCGACAAAGGTTGGCACGAAGGAGCCGGCCGAGATGCCGATGACATAGCCGAAGAGCGCCGGCCCGATGGCGCCGCCAAGCGTACCGCCTGTGTTGACAAAGCCGATGGAGGAGCCGATGATCTCTTTTTTCATGATTTTATGCGGCCAGGTAAACAGGCCGGTGAAGATCGTCTCGCAAAAAAACAGCGAGCAGATCAGCAGCGTGCAGACGAGCGCATAGCTGTGGACAACAGACGCGATGGTGAGCAGCGCGGCAAGGATGCCCGCCGCCGTGATCAGCATGGGCTTCTCCCTGCCGGCAAACCACCCGAAAAGCTTGCCCGCGAGCAGCGCGCCGATGATACCAAGAATAGCCGCCGCGCCGATGACGGGCGTGAGCTGGGCGATCTTCTTATGAAAGACATCGACGAGAAACGTCGGCATCCAGGTGTTCAGGCTGTAGATCACAATGTTGTACGACATCATGGCAAAGAAGAGGATCCAGACGTTCACATTGCGGATCACTTCCGAAAAGCGGATCTTTTCCCCGCCCTGCGTGCCGCTGCCGCGCACTGCGGGCCGTTTGTTGGGCAGAAAGAGGATAATGCCGAGCAGCGCAAGGGCGAAGAAGCCCGAGAGCAGGTAATAAATGCTCTGCCAGCCGAGGTGGCCGATCATTGAGACGCCGATGACCGCCGCGAGCAGGCCGCCGATGCCGCCAGTCGAAAGCAGCAGAGACTGGGCGAAGGGGCGTTTTTCCTGCGGATAATTGAGCGCAATGGATTTTGCCGAGGAGGAGGGGTAGCCCGCATCGCCGACGCCGGTCATAAACCGGACGATCAGAAACAGCGGGAAGGTGCCGACGAGGCCGAACAGCAGCGTAAACAACGTGCAGCTCGAAAGCGAAAAGATCAGCACGGGCTTGTAGCCCACATGATCCGCAATGAAGCCGAACGGGATCTGCATAATGGAATACCCGATAAAGAAAAGGCTGACGAACAGGCCGGTCTGGAACGAAGTCAGATGAAACTGGGTGGCTATCGGCACGATAGCTGTCCCGATCACCGTCTTATCCATGTAAATCAGGGTGTATCCGAGCATAAGAAACGCGGTGATGGCGTTTGGATTGAGCTGCCTTTTTTCTTTGGGCGCATGGAGGGGCTGCGAGGCAACTCCCGTATCGCTGCTGTCGGGCATAATGGCGCATCTCCTTCGGGTTTAAAATACGCAAATGAAGTTTATCTACTAAATATATCATCTTTTGAGGCCGCTTTCAAGCGTTTGAAGAAATGCCGGAAATTGTTGACATCCGGGCTGAAAACTTCTATAGTAACAGGTAGAATGACACTGAAATTATGAAAAACGGGGCTAAACATCCCGGTTTCGGTTCAAAAGGATGGTCATCAATATGCTATGGTTTCTGTGGGCGGCGTTGGCCGCCGTCGCGGTGCTGGCAGCCGTATTGCTGCTGCGGGCGGCGTTATTCAGGCCGCCGGAGCAGGGCGCCGCGGGGCCGGCAGCAGAGCCGACCGCGTCGGATGAAGCCGTGGAGCGGTTTTCGCAGCTGCTGCAGAAGAAGACGGTTTCAAACAGGGATCCTGCGCGGATGGATCCGGTACCCTTTGAGGAATTTATCGCGCTGCTGCCCGCTCTTTACCCAAAGGTGCACGCCGCGCTCACGCGGGAGCGTGTGGCGCAGTATTCACTGCTTTACCGCTGGAAGGGCCGGGAGCCCGGGAAGCCCGCCGTGCTGATGGCGCATTACGACGTTGTGCCCGCGCCGCCCGAGGGATGGGAGCAGCCTCCGTTTGACGGCGCCGTCCGGGATGGCGTCATCTGGGGGCGCGGCAGCATCGACACGAAGGTGACGCTCACCGCCATTTTTGAGTCGGCCGAGCGGCTTTGCGGCGAAGGATTCGTGCCGCTGCACGATATCTACCTGTCGTTCGGGCATGATGAGGAGATCGGAGGCGTGAACGGCACCCCTTCGATCGTCGCCCTGCTCAGGGAGCGCGGCATCGCGCCGCGCATGGTGATGGATGAAGGCGGCGCCATTGTGGAGGGGATCTTCCCCGGTGTGCACAGGCCCATCGCGGTCGTCGGCACGGCGGAAAAAGGGCGCACCGATCTTGAGATCATCGCAAACGGTGCCGGCGGGCATGCCTCCGCGCCGCCGAAGGACGACGCCGCGGCGCAGGTCGCGCGCGCCATTCTGCGGATGAGGCGCAGGCCGTTCCCCGCGTCCTTCCCCGACACGACGCTGGAAATGCTCGATGTCCTGGGCAGGTATACGCCTTTCGGCCTGCGGATTATCTTCGCGAATCTCTGGCTTTTCCGCCCGCTGCTGCTCAGGATGTTCACCGGGAGCGGCGGCGAGACCGGCGCGA
Source organism: Clostridia bacterium (assembly GCA_031292115.1). Lineage (GTDB taxonomy): Bacteria > Bacillota > Clostridia > Oscillospirales > Ethanoligenentaceae > JARLHS01. Next base: position 10,244 of record JARLHS010000018.1, read on the forward strand.
TGTGCCGCACGACCTTCGCGGTGACCATGCTGGAGGGCAGCGACAGCGCGAACATGCTGCCGGCGAGGGTGCGTGCCGTGGCCAACATCCGCAACGCCGTGGGGGAAAGCGTGGGGCAGGATATCACCTACATAAAACGGGTGGTCAAAGACGACAGCCTTTCGTACAACACGATTTTTGCGAGCGAGCCCTCGCCCGTTTCGGATACCGGGAGCGAAGGTTTCCGGCTGCTGCGACAGACGGTCGCCGAGATCTTCCCCGGGGCGATTGTCACGCCCTATGTCATGATCGCGCAGAGCGATTCCCGCCATTACGCCCCCATCTGCAAAAACATCTTTCGCTTTGTACCGATTGAATTGAGCAAAAAGGAGCGCGAGAGCGTCCACAACGTAAACGAATGCCTCCCGGTCTCCAAGTTTGCCGGATGCATCGAGTTTTACGCACGGCTGATCAAAAAGCTGTGAGCCCCCTCCACCATGGCGGAAAACCGCCCCACGCGCGAAGGCGGGTCGGGTCTTTGAATCTGAAAATGGATCCATAAAATTCAATTGATTTTATGACGGCATTGTGTTATCCTGTAACGATATTTTTCATTGAAGTCGTTGTGGGAGGTAATAAAATGGAGCTTGAGCGATACATGGAAATCGCCGTCGCAGAGGCACAGGCAAGCCTGCGCGAAGGCAACAACGGATTCGGCGCGGTCATTGTGAAGGATGGAAGCGTCGTCGCTTCTTCGTACGATCGGGAGGATACCGAGCACGACCCAACGTCTCATGCCGAGATCAACGCGATCCGGCAGGCGAGCAGAGAGCTTGGCAAAAAGCTCTCGGGCTGCGCCTTGATTTCCACCCATGAGCCCTGCCCCATGTGCGCCTGCGCGGTCGTCTGGTCGGGCATCGCAGAAGTGGCCTGGGGGTACTCCATCAAAGAGGCGCTCTTGCAGGGGAGAAAGCGGATTGCCTTCCCCTGCCGGGAAATCTTTGAGCGGGCGGGCGCCGATATCCAGATCACGGAAGGAATCTTAAAATCGGAATGCGCGGTATTATACCGGGAGGATGTACGGAAAGAAATTGAGCGCCTGCGGCATGCCGACGATACGGCCCTCAGCGGCTTCAATGAGGATTCCGCCGCAAAAAGAGCCCGGTGGTTTCAGGAGAACAAGGGCAGCTTTGATTTTTTGAGCGGCGACCCGGTGCAGGCGGGGTACAGGCTGCTGCTCGAGCGATTTCACATTACGGAAGAGCAGGCACCCGTGGTAAAAAAGACCGATCGCGAGATCGTTTTTCATTCGATGAACTTTTGCCCGACGCTCGAGGCCTGCGGGATTCTCGGCCTTGATACCAGGCATGTCTGCAAAAGGATCAACGAGCAGTCGACGGACGCGCTGGTAAAGCAGGTCGACCGCCGGCTGAGCTTTTCAAGAAACTACGACAGTCTCAGGCCCTATTCCGATTCCTGCGAGGAGAGGATATGCCTTGCAGACTGATCATGAGGAGGCGCGGGGTATGATTTTTTATTTTTCGGGCACGGGCAACTCTCTGCATGCGGCGAGGACGATTCCTCAGGCACAGGGCGTGGGGTTCTTGCCCATCGCCAAAGAGTTTGACAAAAAAGAGGATGCCTTTGAATTCACGCTTGCCGATGGCGAGCTGCTGGGGTTTGTGTTCCCGGTCTATGCCTGGGCGCCGCCGAAGATGGTGCTCGACTTTATTGCCCGGATCAAAGTGACCGGCGGCAGGCCCTATGTGTTTTCAGTCTGCACCTGCGGGGATGAGGAAGGCCGCGCCACGCGGGCTTTGCAAAGGGCGATTGCCAAAAAGGGGCTTGCGCTTGACAGCGCCTTCACCGTTCAGATGCCCAACAATTACATACTCGGCTTTGATGTCGACCCGAAGGATGTGGAGCAGGAAAAGCTGCGCAATGCCGGGCAAAAGCTTGAAGAGATCAACCGTCTGCTCGCGCAGCGGCAGTCGGGCGTTTTTCGCCTCATCCCGGGCAGCATGCCGGCTTTAAAGACCACCGTTGTAAACCCGCTCTTTAACCGGTTCGCCATGAGCACCAAAAAGTTCTATGCGACCGACGCCTGCACGCGGTGTGGCCTGTGTGAAAAGATCTGCCCCGTCCACACGATCACGGTCAAAGAAAAGCCGGCCTGGGGCAAGGCCTGCACGCAGTGCCTCGCCTGTATCAACCGCTGCCCGGCGCGCGCCATCCAGTACGGCAGCGGCACCGTTCAAAAAGGGCGGTATGCACATCCGGACTGTGATGCGAATTCCAATTAGAAAGACTTTTTCTTCGGCGGATGCCTCCATCCGCCGAGGAGCGGCAAGCATAGATTCAGCGCCTGCGAGGGCGGCATCCGGGAGCGGGATTTATTTCGGAAGAATCATTGAAATAGTGAGGGAGATGGCATGATGACACCATTCTTTTCAAAGCCGGTCAGAGAGCTTGCAGGCATCCGTCGCTCCGTGCGCACCTATCAGGATAAAGACCTGGAGCCGGAGGTCAGACAGAAGCTCCAAGACTGCCTTGAAAATGTGACCGGTATAAACGGGAGATCGGTTAAGCTGTCGCTCGTCGTTGCCGACAGTGCCCCGAACGGCGCGAAAATCGGAACGTATGGCATGATCCGGGGGGCGCGGTATTATATGGCCGCCGTCGTCGGCAAAGGCGACGGTGAAGCGCTGCTGGAGCTCGGCTATGTGCTTGAAAAGGCCGTGCTTCTCGCGACCTCCCTCGGGCTCGGCACGGTCTGGCTCGGAGGCACCTTTAACAAAGGCCGGTTTGCGAAAGCCGTCGGGCTTGGCCCCAACGAGATGCTGCCCATCGTGGTGCCTGTCGGCTATCCGAGTGAAACGATGAACCTTCGCGAATGGCTGATGCGCAAGATCCCGGGAAGCGCGCACCGCAAGGGCTGGAGCGAGCTGTTTTTCAGCGGCAACATCCAGAAGCCGCTGGAGAGCGCCGACGCGGCCGGTCTAAAGGATGCGCTCGAAGCTCTTCGCCTGGCGCCCTCCGCAATCAATGTGCAGCCGTGGCGAATCATCAAAAACGACGATGGCAGCTTTTCGTTTTATGAGGCGGTAAGCCAGAATCAAATGGGTTTTGACATGCACATGATCGATATGGGGATCGCCCTATGCCATTTTGATCTGGCATCCTGTGAGGCGGGTCACCGCGGGCACTTTGATTTTAAAAAGGCAAACGGAGAGATGCCCCACGATCTGAAATACATCGCATCCTGGAGCGAAAACGCTTCGCACGGGCAGGCATAGCGTAAAAACTGTGGTTTAAATAACGTTATTTTATGATTGGGCATTTCTCAGGGATTTAGCAAAGAAATGCCCTGTTATACTATTCTCCCATTAAACTGCGGATATAATTCCGCAGTTTAATGCCTGCCGCTTTGCGGCAGGTGGCGGCGGTAGCCGCCGGAAAAGCCGTTCAATACTCATTTAGGAAGTAGACTTTGTCTACTTTCTAAATGAAAATCAGCATTATCCGCCGCCGCCGCGTGAATACTATTCATACGACAATTCATGACGGTTTTATTATGAACCGTGGTGTAATACCCCGCCGCTTGCGGCGGTTCCTTATTCTGCACCCCGCCCCGCAGGGCGGTATCCCCCTTATGGATACCCCGCGGTCTTGTCGCGGGGAGGTTCATTGAAGATGAATTTTTTAATCGTTCAATAGATATTCAATGAATAGAGGAAGTGAGGGGTTGAAACAAAAAAGTACGCTGAACCGAAAAAGCCCGGCATTCTGGGCCATTGCCGTCGTTGCTGTCGCCGCGCTGGCCGTGGCGTGCGGGATGGCGGCGAGCCGCAATCTGAGCACCGGCCGCCAAGCGGTCGGCGCTGCAATCCGTTCGGGTGGGATTGTCTATCAAAATACGGTGTATGGGTTCGATTTTGCCTTGCCCGAGAGCTGGAAGGGATATACGATCGTGACACAAGAGTGGGAGGGCATTGATTCACAAAGCGGAAAGACGGTTGAAACAGGCCCGATCCTTCTCATTCGCAATCCCGGTTGGAGCTCCCGGAGCCCGCGGCAGGATATCCCTATCATGGTATTTACCCTTTCCCAATGGGGCTCGCTGCAGCGCGACGAATTCCACATCGGCGCGGCGCCTGTCGGGCCGACCGAGCTTGGCCGTAATTCCAAATACGTTTTTTCGCTACCGGCGCGTTACAATTTTGCATTTCTGCCGGGTTATGAAGAGGTGGAAAAGATTCTGGCGGGCAAACCTCTAAAGCCGACCGAGGCCTTTTCCATGGGCGATTGATCCGGTTTCAAAACAAAAAATAAGTGGAGCGCATCAGCTCGCTTTGGTCGTACTTCACCGCAAGTTTCCGTAAAAAGCTTTTGACCGAATCTCCCGTCCTGCAGCCGCTGCCATATCCACTCAAGCCGGCAAGAAAAGCCTTCTTTTCGGCTTGAGTGGCCTGCTCTGAAAAAAATCCCCAAACCCGCTTCGCGGCGGCGATGAAGCTTTCTGCCGTTGCCTCTTTCCCCAGTGCATGCTCCAGCAGCTCGTAAAAGGCCACTGCCGGGTATCTGCCTTCTGCTGAGAGCAGCCGCTCCATCGCCGCGTAATCCTCGGGCGATTTTTCAAGAACTGTGTCCCGGTATCGACCCCATTCACTCCTGAGATCGAGCGGGTTTCTTTCTGCCGATACACAGTTGATACATTTAATAGCAGAGAGGTTTTTATCCTTCACCTCCAGCATGATATCCGGCTTTTTGGCGCCCAGGCTGTCATAAAAATGCAGGAACTCACGAATCCGGATGCTTTGCGCATGTGCTCCCGGCCTTTTCAGAGGGTCCTGCTGGGCGTAGTGAATCTTCTGACGGCCGTCCCGTACGCCCCATGTGGCCCGGCAGGCCTGTATCCAGCAGGCGTCGCTTTCAGTGCGGCCGGGAGGGTTGATCGTATGATGAAGGTTATCGAAAACTGTGGGGATGCGCAGGGTATCGGCAATCGACAGAACATCGGCAATATCAAAAATCCTCTCGTCATTTTCAACCACCAGACGATTCTGCACAGGTGCCGGCAAACGGCTGAAATTGCGGATGAAGCGCCCGGCCGCCTGCGCCTTATCGCCGTAAGCGCCGCCGATATGCAGCACAATTTTATTTTCGGGCCCTACACCGAGGCAATTGAGAATGCGCGCATGATACGCGAGATCGGAAATTGCTCTTGCCACAACCTCTTCCTTCGGCGAATTGAGCACCGTGTACTGCCCGGGATGCATCGAGACCCGGATCCCGTTGCCGCGTATTTTCTTGCCGATTTCGTCAAAGCGGGAGGAAAACGCATCCCACCATCGAACGCTGTTCACAGCGCTCGATCCGAACGGAATCAGGTCGGAGCTGA
>JARLHS010000153.1 GCA_031292115.1 Clostridia bacterium
CCGGGGCCGAAAAGATCGCCATAGGCTATTAAAGATTACCGGAGGAACTGCATGACTGCTGAAATTCTTGCCGTCGGCACCGAGCTGCTGCTCGGCGATATCATCAACACCAATGCGCAATATCTTGCCGCGGAGCTTGCCGCTCTCGGCATTACCGTCCTGCATCAGAGCGTCGTAGGCGACAACGTGGGCCGGCTGGCGGAGGCTGTCGGGCAGGCGCTCAGCCGCAGCGACATTGTTGTCACCACGGGTGGGCTTGGCCCGACTGGCGACGATATCACACGCGAGGTGGTTTCACAGGTGCTGGGGTGCAGGCTCGTCATGCACGAGCCAAGCCTTGCGCGCATCCAGGCTTTCTTTGAAAAAACAGGGCGTCAGATGACGGCCAACAACAATAAACAGGCCACGCTGCCCGAGGGCGCGGTGATTTTTGACAACGACTGGGGCACCGCACCGGGCTGCGCGGTTGAAAAGGACGGCAAGATCGTCATTATGCTGCCCGGCCCGCCGCGTGAAATGGCTCCGATGTTCGAGGCCTGCGCGCGTCCGTTTCTTGAAAAATTTTCACAATCCGTCTTTTATTCGCTCAATCTGCGCATTTTCGGGGTTGGCGAATCCGCCGTGGAGGCGCAGCTCACCGACCTGATGGAGGGTGCGAATCCAACGCTTGCGCCCTACGCGAAGGAGGGCGAGGTGCTGCTGCGCATCACGGCTTCGGCTCCGACAAAAGAGGATGCGCAGAAGCTTTGCCTGCCGATGCGGGATGAAATTCGCCGTCGGCTCGGAGACTCGGTTTACGGTGAAAACGTCGACAGCCTGGAGCAGGTGGTGGTGGAGCAGCTCCGGCAGAAGGGGCTCAAAATCGGCCTTGCAGAATCCTGCACCGGCGGTCTCGTGGCAAAGCGCATCACGGGGATCGCGGGCAGCTCCGAGGTATTCGACTGCGGCATCGTTTCCTATGCGAACAGGACGAAGCAGGGATATCTGGGCGTTCAGAAGGCCACGCTCGAGAAATACGGCGCCGTCAGCGCGGAGACCGCCTCCGAAATGGCGGAAGGTGCGCGGCTTGCTTCGGGTGCGTCACTCGGCGTCGGCATCACGGGCATCGCGGGCCCGGGCGGCGGCACGCAGGAGAAGCCCGTCGGGCTTGTCTATATCGCGCTTTCAGACGGAAGGCTCTGTTATATCCGCAAGCTGATGCTCGGGCGCAGCAGGCTTGAGCGGGAATACATCCGCATGCTTGCAGCCTCAAACGCGCTCGACATGGTGCGGCGCAGCGTCGGCGGTCTGCCGCCGGCGGAAGGCTGCTTCACCGCGCCGGTGCCGGAGCATTTTAAAAGGCTGGAAAGCGAAGGTTTTTTCCCTGCTGCGACGGATGAGCCCCTGAAAAAGGCCGGCTTCTGGAAACGGCTTGCACGCAGAAACATCCCGATGAAGGGCGATACCCCACGGCAGATCGTGTTTAAAGTGCTTTTCCTCTTTTGCGTGGCGGTTTTCATTTTTTGTCTGTGGCAGATTATTGTCTATTACTCGGGCAGCCTTTACAGCCTTCATGTGGAGGGCCAGGCAAAGCAGCTTTACCACCCGAATCTTTCTGCTGCCGCTTCCTCCGGCTCAAGCTCCGCGGTGCAAAAAAACAGCAGCGGCGTCACGCTCACGCTGGCCGGCGTCTATGCAAAAAACCACGATGTGAAGGGCTGGGTCACGGTTCCGGACAGCAATATCGATTACCCCGTCGTGCAGTCGGCCGATAACTTTTTTTATCTGCGGCGAAACTGGCTCAAAGAAAGCGACCGGCACGGCGTGCCATTTCTGGATAGCCGATGTTCAATCGATCCCTTCACGCAGAATACGATCATCTACGGACATAATATGAAGGATTCGCTAATGTTTCACGATCTCGTGAAATACGAGAAGCTGAGCTTTTATAAGGAAGCGCCCGTCATCACGTTCAACACCATTGACGGCAATTATCACTGGAAGGTATTTGCCGCGTTTATCGCAAACACAGAAAAATCCAGTGGCCCCGTATTCGATTATTTGGTGCCCGGCTTCGATTCGGACACCGATTTTTTAAATTTTATCACCCAGGTGCGCGAGCGCTCAATCATCAACACCTCCGTCGACGTAAAACCAAGCGATAAGATCCTCACACTCTCCACCTGCGAATACCAGTTTCCCGATGCGCGCATAGTGGTGATGGCGAGGCTCGTGCGGACGGGCGAAAGCGAATCCGTGGGGAGCGCCACGCTGAATCCCAGCCCGCTGATGCCGGATATCTGGTATAAGCTTTTCGGCGGGGTCAAGCCGGTCTTTGACACAAGCAGCGCCGTTTCCTCTGCCGCAGGGTCTTCTTCTCAGGCATCAAAAGCCTCTTCTCCTTCAAAAAGCAGCTCCAGCTCCAAAGTTAAATCCAGCTCCGCTAAAAGCACGTCTTCCGGCGCGGGCTCCTCCTCAGCCCACTGACGCCCGTCGTCACGCGGAGCCGCCTATCTCGGCGGGGGACATATAATTGATCTCAGTTCAAGGAGAAATAAACAGATGAAAACAACAGCCGTTATCGCCGCAATGCCCGTAGAGCTTGAAGGTATCCTGACGCAGCTTGGCGCACAGGAGAAGAAGGTCACGGGTTTTTACAGACTGTATGAAGCGTCCTTCTGTGGAAGCAGGGTGATTTTCGCATGCTGCGGCATCGGGAAGGTCAATGCCGCCGCTTGCACACAGAGGCTGATCGATTACTGCCAGCCGGATGCGATCATTAATATGGGCATAGCCGGCGGCATCTCTGCGGAGCTCAGCACGCTTGATGTGGTCATCGGCAGCGAAGTCGTCTATCATGATTTTTCGCCGATTTCCCTTCTTGAAAACAATTACCCGTTTGCCGGCAGCTTTGTCTGCGACAAGGCGCTCATCGAGCTTGCAAAGCAGGTCTGCGCGGGCAGCCTTGCCCCGGGGAGTTTCCGCGTGGGGCGCATCGCATCGGGCGATTGCTTTGTGGAAGCGGGCGAAGTGAGAACGCGCATCAGAGATCTGCTCGGCGGTCTCTGCTGTGAGATGGAAGGCGCCGCGATCGGGCAGGTGTCGCATGCCAACGGGGTGCCGTTTCTCATTCTGCGTTCCATTTCCGATCTCGCCGACGAAAATGCGCAGATGAGTTATGAGGAATTTGAAAGCAAGGCTTCCCTGCAGGCCAACCGTATTGTAACGGGGCTGCTGAGCGCGATTGCGCAGGGCGTATGACGATGCAGGGCAAGAGACCTGCTGCGGCATTGATCTTTCTGATTTCCACGCTCGGCGCACTTGCACTTGTCATCTGCTCGGTTATTTTTCACCAGATGAGAGTGCTGCTTTCGCTTGGGTTTATTCTGGCCGCGGTGGGGCAGGCTATTTATGGATTGATGTTGTGGAGGGATACCCGAAAAGTACCGGCGACGCGTTTCATAGCGGCATTGGTTCTGCTGGCCGTGGCAGCCGTGAATTTGTCCATATTTTAAGGGCCGAGTTTCAATAATGCAGGCATTATTAGCCTATTGATACAATAAAGACCAATAATTCTAGTTAATATCGATAAAATATGATAGTACAATAGTATATATAAACAAAAATATCAGAAACACTTTTATTGTTATGTATTTGTGCTACAATATAGCAATACAGTAAACGGCGGGGGTGTTTGATGTGCGCCGGTTTATGATTTTAATGGTACTGATGTCGGTAGTGGCGATAAGCACATCGTGCAGCTCAATGAATACCTCGTCGAGCGGCACACATGCGATAAGCAGTGAAATGAAAGAAAAGATGGGGCTTGCAGACACCAACAGCACGGGGTCTGTCGTGGAGGGTACCACCCTTGTTGGGGGGACCCAGAGCCAAAGCCCATCCAGTAAAATGAGCCTTGCGGACAAGGCCGTCTATCTGGGCTCCACCAAAGGGCGCGTGGCGCTTGCAATTATTATAAACCGTCTTGACAGCACGCAGGTGGTGGATGACCTTGCGAAAAAGAGCGCGCTTGAGCTTTTTACGATCCTCCAAAACACCGCGCCGCAGAAATCACAGACACTCGAAGGGCTTGACCGCCTTTACGATCTGCATGCGATTCTCGCAAGTGAAGGCATCTATGTAACGATACAGGCCAACGATGCGGTTTCGGCCAAAAGTTCAAAACAGAACGATGACTGGGTTAAGAAATTTGAGGTGGGTATCAACAGCAGAAGCTGACCAATCTATGCAGGATCAGGTACAATTAGAAGAAGAGCACTGAACAACCGCGTGTCTTGCGCCGGAGGTTGAGTGCTTTTTTTATCGGAAATTCGCATTATCGGCGTTTCTTGAGTTGCTCGGCATGCATTAAGAAGGCGTGCAGCGTGCCGGGTCATTCTTCCTTCTTCGGTTCTTCACGGAAACCGGCGAGCGCCTTTGCGTAAAAAAGCGGCCCGGTCTTGAGAGCGTAATAGACTTTGACTTCATGGATATCGAGCGCTATGCTGGGATCCGGATCCCGGTTATTGGCCTCGAAAAGCCAGAGCCGACCCTGTGTATCCGCACCGATATCGACTCCGAGGATGCCGCAGTGGATACCGCAGCTGTCGAGTGCTTGACACACCTTGAGCGCCAGCGCCTCTATCCGCACGGGGAGGTCGAGCGCGGCCGCTGCCGGAGTAAGGTCCTCAATCGAAAAAGCGTGCCCGCCGCTCGTGATATTGCTTACAATGCTGCCTTTTCTCCCGCGGCGTCCGATGATGGATTTGCATACCCAGCGGCCGGTTTGGTCTTTTTGCATGATGCACCTGAAATCAAAGATCCCGCCCTGATAATCGAGGAGCTCCACGCCCTGCTGGATCAGAAATTTGCCGGCTGAAAAGCGTTTCTGCAGTGCGTCTGCCGCGTCTGCCCGGCTCTCAAAGGTGAGGAGCCGGTTGCCGCAATCCTCGCGGTATTCAAGCATAAACGCGTCGCCCTGCCAGGAGAGCCGGGCGATTCGCCGCCCGCCGAGGCCCGACACAGGCTTGATAAACACTTTCCCAAGATGCTGCGCCGCGTCCAGTGTGGCGCCGGCCGACGCATACCTCATCGTTTCAGGCAGGTGGGGGGCCACCGAAGGGTCTTTTGAGAGCCAACGGTATAAATCCCACTTGTTGAAATAATGGCCGTTGAAGATCCTGTCCCCAAGTGCCGAAAGGAAATGATTTCTCCATTTCCTGCTCAGGCCGACGGTTCGGTAGATTGCCGAGGGATACGGGAAGGTTCCCTTTTCAAACCGGCGGGAGGAAGGGTCGTAGCAGTAGCCGTGCACAAGCCTTTCCGCGGTATCGACCTTGTCGAGCGCAAAGACCACCACGGCGCCGTGAAGCGATGCGTATTCCCGCGCATAGACCGTAAGCTTTTCAAGGCGCTTTGAAGTCAGACTTTTATCGCTTCGACTCATCAGCAGCCCGATGCAGGGCCCGATGAGGATACTTCCGCGATCCGCCTTCAGCTCATATTCCGGGTATTGCGGCAGA
>JARLHS010000154.1 GCA_031292115.1 Clostridia bacterium
ATACTCATTTTGCAAAAGTGCAGGCACTTTTGCATCTCGCCATCGGCGAGTTTTAGAAAGTAGACTTTGTCTACTTTCTAAATGAAAATCAGTATTACCGTATTGTGCCACCGCCTTTTTTTTGCCCTTTGCGATTCAAAGCGGCGTAAAGTGGTATAATAGAAAAGATCGAAATATCCGGAGGAATTCCATGAACAATATCAACCGAATACAACTGTGCCAGTATCTTTTCAGATCCCTCGACGTACCCGAGGAATTTGATGGATTCAGGTTTATTTTTATCTGCGATATCCATCATGGGCGCTGCTTCCCCGCAAAAAACCTGCGTGGCCTTGTAACGCTTGTCAATGCCATGAAGCCCGATGCCATCCTGCTCGGCGGCGATTATGTCGATCACGACCCGGAATGCATCGTTACATTTTTCAAGGAGGCGGCCCGGTTCAGCGCGCCTGTGGGCGTTTTCGGCGTGCTCGGCAACCATGACCGCCGGACGGATGCCGATCTCTCGCTCGAATGCATGAAAGAATCCGGCATCACGCTGCTCGACAATGACGCCGTCTGGGTTGAGCGCGGCGGCGAACGCATCCGGCTCGGCGGCGTCGGCGATCTCTGGACGACCACGCAGGATATCAGGCCGATGCTCAAAGGCACACGCAAGGAAGATCTGATGATCCTTCTCTCTCACCATCCCGATTTCGCCGAGCTGCTCCCGAGCGACAAGATCGACCTGATGCTCTGCGGCCATACGCACGGCGGCCAAGTGAGCTTCTTAGGGAAATGGATCCCGCCGTGGCCCGGCTCGGCGAAGCACAAATATCTGACGGGCATCATGAAGGAAGGCGACACCACGGTGATTATCTCCAACGGTGTCGGAACCGTCGGGCCCCCCGTGCGCGTCTTCGCAAAGCCGCAGATCTGGGAGATCACGCTCAAAAGAGAAGCGGAAGTACCGATTCAGTAAAATCCATGCCGCGATAAATGTTGTGCAGGGTCCGCCTTCGCGTCCAAGCCGGGCGCATGGCCGGCCCTGCATTTTTTGCGCCAAAGGCCGTTTTATGCCTGCCGCTTTACGGCAGGCGGCAAGAGAGCCGTCTCATACGAATCCCGTAAAAGCACGACCTGTTTTTGCACGCCGCCGGAAGCGGCGAAAAAAAGCGATTTTATCGCTTTTCTAATCGGAGATTAGCATTACATAAAATTGTATCTGGTAATTTTTTGTGCGGTTTGCTATAATGGGAAGAGAAGAATTTGTGCGGCGACAGGCAAATCCGGAAGAAAAAATACGGAATACGGAGGAGAATTCGCATGGCACTGTGTAATGAGGAGCTGCAATATCTCTCGGCGAACGGCGGGGATCAGATTACCGCGCAGCTTTGGCGCGACGATGCCGTCACGCCGCGCGGCCTGCTGCAGATTGTGCACGGCATGAATGAATACATGGGCCGGTACGAGGATTTCGCGGCGTTTATGGCGGCCAGCGGCTTTATCGTCTTTGGCAACGATCACACCGGCCACGGCAAATCGAAGGGGGCGGGCGGCTACGGCTATTTCGCCGACAAAGACGGCCCCGGCGTGCTCGTAAAAGACGTGCGCACGCTCAACGAGACGGTCACGCACCGTTACCCGCAGCTGCCCTGCTTCATGCTCGGGCACAGCCTCGGCTCATTCATCTGCCGCAGCTACATAACAAAGTACGGGGACGAGCTGGCGGGAATCATCATCAGCGGCACGGCGGGCCCCAACCCGCTCGGCGGCATCGGGATGGTGCTGAGCCGCCTGATTATCGCTCTGCGCGGCCCGGGCTACCGCAGCACGATGCTGATCAAAATGGCTTTCGGGAATTACAACAAGCGCTACGGGGAAAGCCGCACACAGTACGACTGGCTTACGCGCGACACGGCCATTGTCGACAAATACGCCTCTGACGAGCGCTGCAACTTTATCTTCACCGCGCGCGGATTTTACGACATTGCCGCGCTGCTCGGCGAAATCTCGTCAAAACAGTGGGCGACCACGGTGCCCAAAGAAAAGCCGTACCTGATGTTTTCGGGCGCGATGGATCCGGTGGGCGATTACGGCAAGGGCGTACAGATGGTTTACGACCGCATGAAGGCAGCCGGCGTCAGAGACATTACGCTCAGGCTTTATGAAGAAGGCCACCACGAGATGCTCAACGAGCTCAACCACGGCGAAGTCTATGCCGACGTGCTGGGCTGGATGGAGGGTGTCCTCCAAAAGCAGGGCGCGGCCGCGCAAAGCGAAGCGCACGCGCTGTAAGAAGATTTGCAAGGGGGTTCCGGAGCAAAAAGCGCTCTGGAACCCCCTTCTTTTCGAATAAATTGACCGTATAATACACATTGTATAAAATATTGGGCATGCGTGGACGAAAGGAAATTGCGGCGGGAGGTGTCGGATGTATAAGAGCCGGCCTGAGCGGCCCGCGTTGATTGCTATATGGCAGTAATGTGATTTTTCAGGAGCTGATTATTTATATAATTTACAGTACAAGGAGATATATTATGACGGACTGGGATTCATCGAAATACTTAAAATTCGGCAACGAGCGAACACAACCTGCAATTGACTTGGTTAACCGAATTCATTTGGAAAAGCCGGAAAAAATATTGGATATCGGTTGTGGGCCAGGAAACAGTTCCGAAGTTTTGGCGCAGCGTTATCCAGACGCGGATATTTTAGGCATCGATAACTCACCGGCCATGATAGAAGCTGCTAGAGTACAGTATCCGGATATTCGGTTTATGCAGTGTGACGCGAATAGAAATTTGCGTATCTTGGACAGAGATTTTGACATTGTCTTTTCTAATGCCTGTATTCAATGGATACCGGGTCATGACACACTCCTGAAAAACATGATGTACCTATTGAAACCCGGTGGAGTAATCGCGATACAAACGCCAATGAACTATCAGGAACCGATCCATCAAATCATAAAGGAAATATCCACAAGTCATAAATGGTCTTGTAAGTTTGAAAATCCACGGATTTTTTATAATTTGACGCAGAGCGAATATTACGATCTGCTGTCAAACATCGCTTCAGATTTTTGTATGTGGCAAATAACATATTTCCATAGAATGAAGTCTCATAGCGATATTATGGAATGGTATCGCGCAACGGGATTGCGCCCTTATCTTAACGTTTTATCTGAAACTGATAGATCTAATTTTGAAAAGGATATTTATGATGAACTTATAGTTGCCTATCCAAAGCAGAATAACGGAGAGATCATATTTCGGTTTCCAAGATTCTTTTTCACTGCGACCAAATGAGCGTACTCTTTATGAGCGAGCATATTCTGAAGTTGAGTTTGATTTGTATCTTTCATATAACATATGTACAACAGAAATTTATCGGGGAGTGTGCTTGAAATGATTCAGGGAATAAGTCTGGGAACTATTACAGTGGACTGCGGTGACGAACAAGAGTTATGTGAGTTTTACCACAAACTGCTTGGATGGGAAAAAAGTAAAATGTATGGTCATCCCGCATTGAGTAGCAAGGACGGAATTGTATTTTTATTTATTGAAGAAGATGATTATATCCCACCTGTATGGCCCGAAGAAGAAGGGAAACAGCAAAAACAAATGCATTTCGATTTCCAGGTTGCAGACGTTGCATCGGCAGTTGAATATGCCAAATCCCTTGGATCAATGAAGGCGGCGTCACAATTTGGCGGGAATGAATGGGTCACCATGATAGATCCTGTTGGACATCCGTTCTGCCTGTGCTCTTAAGTTAATAATACGAATCTCACTGTGCGCTGTCCACCCCGAGCCCCTCAAACTGCATATTGTAATAGCGCGCGTAAAGGCCGCCGCCTTCAAGCAGCACGCCGTGGCTGCCGCGTTCCACGATGCCCTCGTCGGTGATGACAATGATCTCGTCGGAATTGCGGATCGTGCTCAGGCGGTGCGCGATCACGATGGTGGTGCGGTCTTTGGCGAGCTTTTCAAGCGACTGCTGGATATACCGCTCGCTCTCGTTGTCAAGCGCCGAGGTGGCTTCATCGAGGATGAGAATCGGGGGGTTTTTCAGAAACACGCGCGCAATCGAGATGCGCTGCTTCTGCCCGCCCGAAAGCCGCACGCCGCGCTCGCCGACATAGGTGTCGTAGCCATCCTCGAGCGAGAGGATCCATTCGTGCAGATTGGCGTTCTTTGCGGCCTCCACGATCTCTGCTTCCGTGGCACCTACGCGGCCGTAGGCGATGTTTTCGCGTATGCTGCCCGCGAAAAGATAGACGTCCTGCTGCACGACGCCGATCGCGCCGCGAAGAGAAGCGAGCGTGAATTCCCGTATATCGTGCCCGTCTATGATGACACTGCCCGCGGTGACGTCGTAAAACCGAGGAAGCAGCGAGCAGAGCGTGGTCTTCCCGCCGCCCGACGGCCCCACAAGCGCAATGTTGCTGCCCGCGGGAATTTTTATGTTGATGTTTTCCAGCACATTGGTCTCGTCATCGTAGCTGAACGAGACATTGCGGTATTCGATGTCGCCCTTCACCTGCCCGAGCGGCACGGCACCTATTTCTTCGGTGACATCGGGCTGCGTGCCGACGACCTCGAGAAAGCGCCGGAAGCCCGCGTAGCCCTTCTGGAACTGCTCGGTGAAGTTGATCAGCACATCAATCGGGTTGATGTAAATGTTGATGTAAAGAATATAGACCGCGAGGTCGGCCACCCGGAGCGAGCCTTTGCTGATGAGCCAGCCGCCCGTGATGATGACGACGGTGTAAAGCAGCCCCTCAAAAAACGTGTTGAGCGCGAAATACCGGCCCATCATCTGGTAACTTGCGACCTTGGAGTCAAGAAACGCCCGGTTGCTTTTATTGAATTTACGCTTCTCGGCCTCCTCGCCCACAAAGGATTTCACCACGCGGATACCCGCGAGGCTGTCCTGCACGCTGGAGTTGACGGCGGCGATTTTCACGCGGTTGTCGTAGAAAATGCGGCCCATGCGGCTGTTCTGGTAAAACGAATAGACGATGATGGCCGCCGTCACCAAAAGCAGGATGAGAGTCAGCTTCACGTTGATGAACATCAGGATGATAAACGAGCCGGCAATCTTGAGCACGGAAATAAAAATGTTTTCCGGCCCGTGGTGCGCAAGCTCCGAAATATCAAAAAGGTCGGAGATCAGCTTCGACATCATCTCGCCGGTGTTGCTGCGGTCGTAATAAGAAAACGACAGCTTCTGGAAGTGGTAGAAAAGGTCGCGGCGCATGTCGCTTTCCATGCGCGCGCCCATGATATGCCCCCACGAGGTGATGAAATACTGGCAGAAGTAGCGCAGGATATAAAGCGCGACCATGGCAATGCCGATCACCGTGAGGCTGCGCAGGATATCCTGCGCGCTGCGCGTGAAAAAGCTGCCCGCGAGGTAGCTTAAAATCAGCGGGAACGACAGATCGATGCATGAAACGACCAGCGCGCACAGCATGTCCATATAAAAAAGGAGCCGGTAAGGCTTGTAATAGGCGATAAACTTTTTAAAAATCTGCATAAGCACCCCATTCCGCCGCTTCGCGCCGGCAAAGAATTCAATAATACTAATCTCCAATTAAAAAAGCGATAAAATCGCTTTTTTATCGCCGCTTCCAGCGGCGTGCAAAAACATGTATAGTATAAAACAAAGCGGCGCCTTCCGGCGCCGAAAAGAGTCGGTCTACTACCGGTTCATCCGC
>JARLHS010000155.1 GCA_031292115.1 Clostridia bacterium
GCAAAATAACGCGTCACATCGACGCCCAGCTGCCCGTTACAGGCAATAACCAGCATTCGCATTGCTATGACCATCCTTTCGCACCGGGCCGGAAGCCTCGGCCGGCTCGGCAGCCTGACCGCCAATTCGCGCCGTTCTGTTCGGCACGAATGGGCAAAACTTCCGTTTAGAAGATCAATCTTTCAAACTTTATCCTTCACAGGGCCGCGGCAGCTATGTTCTTCACGCCGCAGTCAAAAAACTTTTTTTCCGTGCTGTTTGCCGGAAATTTTTAAATAGAGCGCTTTAAGCAGCTTCTCCGCAAAGCCGAGGCAGGTCGCCGCGCAAAGCAGCGTATAGCGCGCCGCGCCGACGCGTTTATACCGGTGCTGAAAGTAAAGCCGGCTTTTCTGCATATGGCAGTAGCGCCGAACGACACCCGCCGACTGCCCGATCGACGCCCCCTCAAGGTGCGTAAAGCTCACGCAGTTGAGTATGGCCGCCCTGTGGCCGAGCCGTTTAAGCTTAAAGCCGATGATATCCTCTTCATAAAAAAGGAACGTGTGCGGATCGAAAAAACCGATCTGCCGAAACGGTGCGAGCCTCGCCGCGAAAAACGAGCCCGAGACGCAGTCGACATCTGAAAAATCCGTGCGCCAGTACTCGCAGGGGTATGCCTCGCGGTCGATGCCGATCAGCCTTGAAAGAACCCCGGAGCAATAGGCGAGATCGCATACGAAATCCTTCTCTTTCCAGCCCGTGAGGTGATGCGGCGTGCCGTCGGAATGCAGCATGTGGGGCGCGGCGAGCGCATATTGAGGATGGGCGTCGAGAAAATCAAGGCAGGCCGCGACGGCTTGATCCGGCACAATGACGTCGGGGTTTGAGATAAACAGATAATCAAAGCCGCCGATCTCTTCAAGATGCGCGATCGCATCGTTGTTGCCGCGCGCATAGCCGTGATTTCCGACGGGCAACAGCTCCGCCTTCGCGGGGAGCTGCTCCGGCGCGCAGCGGCCGGCAGGGCCCGAATTATCCGCCACAACGATCCGGGCGATATCGTCACAGCCCGCCATCTGCCGGCAGAGCCTCACGGTATTGCCCGTATCGTTGTGATTAAGGATCACCATCGCCGCGCGGCGTGTCACTGCTTTTCGCTCGCCGTTTCGAGCAGGTATCTGCCGTAATCAGTGTTCCTGAGCTCCTTTTCGCATCGCAGCAGACCGTCGCGGTCGATGAAGCCGCTTTTGTAGGCGATTTCCTCAAGGCACGCGATGTAGCAGCCCTGCCGGCTCTGCACGGCCTCGACAAAGTTCGAGGCTTCGAGCAGCCCCTTGCAGGAGCCGGTGTCAAGCCACGCCAGCCCCCGGCCGAAAAGCTCCACGCGAAGCTTCCCTTCGGCGAGATAAGCGTTGTTTACGCTCGTGATCTCCACTTCGCCGCGGTGCGATGGCTTGACATGCTTTGCGATCTCAATGACGTGATTGTCATAAAAATAGAGCCCTGGCACCGCATAATTCGATTTCGGCTCCTTCGGCTTCTCTTCGATCGAGAGCACCTTTCCGTCATCAGCGAACTCCACCACGCCGAAGGCCGAGGGATTCTTGACATAGCAGCCGAAAACGATCGCACCCGAGCTGATTTGCGACGCTTTTTGCAGGATCTTCGTCAGCCCCTGCCCATAGAAGAAATTATCGCCCAACACGAGGCAGACATTATCTCCCCCAATAAAGCTCTCGCCGATGATGAACGCCTCCGCGAGCCCCTTCGGCTCCTTCTGCTCGGCATAGGAAAACCGCATCCCGAGCCGCCCGCCGTCTCCGAGGAGATCCCTGTAGGCCGGCAGATCGCGCGGCGTGGAAATGATCAGCACCTCGCGGATGCCTGAAAGCATCAGCACTGAAATGGGATAATAGATCAGAGGCTTGTCGTAAACCGGCAAAAGCTGCTTCGAAACGGCCTTGGTCATCGGATGCAGCCGTGTTCCGGCGCCTCCGGCAAGGATAATTCCCTTCAATTCTTTCACCCCGTTTTATATTTTAGCAATGCGCCTCAGCGGTTGTAGTATGTGAAGCGGTGCTTCCCGCGGGAAAGCGGCCTGAGCCGCGTGTATATGTGTTTAACGGCGGATTTAAGCCTTGCTCCGGGCAGCGCCCGGAAATGCAGCAGCCTCATCGCACGGATAGACAGGCTGCGGCCCAGCCTTCCGTAAAGCGGCGGGCTCGCGCCCGCGAGCCAAGCGTCAAACTCCGCGGCGCGCCTTCTGCCGCGGGCCCTGTCGCTGTCATAGAACGCCGCGAGCATATATTGCGTGAAGCAGAGCTTCGAGGCCGCCGCAAACATATATTCGCGCTGCGGCACCGCACATTCCGCCGCAGCGCAATAAGCCGCCATACGCCGCACGACGCGGTAGTGGTCGTCGTAGTGGCTCACAAAGTTATCAAAATTGATGCTCTGCCCCGCTCCGCCCACGCTGTAAAGGTAGACGGTCTCCTCCAGGAACAGCACCGTTTTAATAAAAGGCACGGGCAGCAGGCAGAATTCGGTATCGACATAGTAGGTGTGCTCCTGCAGGCGCAGGGCGTGTTCGGTGAAAATCGAAGTTTTGAATACCGAGGAATGGATGCCGAAATAAATGCTTCCGTCGGCCGGAAGCTCATCGAAACCATACACGCGGCCGTATTCGACGCCCGCAAAACGCACGGGCTGCGCGGCGCCGCCGTCAGCCGGCACCTTCTCATAGTTTGCCGCCACAAGGTCGCAATCCGTCTCTTCAAGACAGCCCAGCAGCTTCAAAAGGCCCCGCTGCGCGAGCCTGTCGTCGCCATCCACCACCCTGAAATAGCGCCCCTGCGCGGCTGCGATACCGGCATTTACGGCCGAGCCGTGGCCGCCGTTTTCCTTATTGATGAGCCGGACACACTGCGGAAACCGCTCTAAATAGCCGCGTGCGATGCCTGCCGTACCATCCGTCGAGCCGTCGTTTACAACAAGGACGTCGAGCTTTTCAACCGCATCCGCGATACACAGGGAATCAAGCGTCGCCGCCAGGGTTTTTTCAACGTTGTAGGACGGGACGGCTATCGTGAGCAGCTTCACTGTTTGCCTCCAAAATTTTGCACGCGAAATATCTTTTAAATTTCAATAATATATTGTATCATAAAAGATATGGAAATATCAATAGCAGAATCCCCGATTCTTCCCGGGATGCCACCCGCGGGAGTGTGAAAGGCTGAGAAAATGCAACCGAAACTGAGCGTGATCGTGCCGGTCTACAACGCGCAGCCCTATCTCAAAGAATGCGTGGAATCCATCCTGCGGCAAAGCATGGCGCTTTTCGAGCTGATCCTTGTCGACGACGGCTCGAAGGACGGCAGCGGAGCGCTTTGTGACGCCTTTGCCGAAAGTGACGCGCGTGTGCGCGTGCTGCACCAGGCGAACGCCGGCTCCTCGGCGGCGCGCAACCTTGCGCTTTCCGCGGCGTGCGGCGAATTCATCGCCTTTGTCGATGCAGACGACACCGTCGAGCCCTCTATGTATGAAACGATGCTGCGCGCTGCGGAAAAAACGGACGCCGACGCCGTGCTCTGCGGCTATGTTCTCCACGCGGGGAAGGCGCGGCGCGTGGTGAGCGTCCTGCCCGGGGAGCAGCCGTTTTTTACCCGCGAAGACATCGAAACACGTTTTCTGCCCTATTTTTTCGGCTACCGCAGCGATGAGATGAAAAGCTTCCGGAGCTGCTGCCCGTTCGCCGATTATCAATCTTATATCTGGCTTTGCGTCTACCGCGCGTCGGTCATACGCGAGCATGCGCTCGCCTTCCCGAGCGAACGCGTTTACTTCAATGAGGACAACCTCTTTAACCTGCTTTTTCTTTCGCATGCACGCGGCATCGCCGCCGTCCCCGAAGCCTTCTACCACTACCGGCTGAACGCCGCCTCGCTTTCGCAGACCTTCAACAGCCGATATTTTGACATGAAGATAAAGAAATACGCCTTCCTGCGCCGCTATATTGACAAGCACGCGCTCGGCAAGGCGTTTCACAGCAGGCTCGATCTAAAGATTTGCGCCGAGCTGCCGAATGCCGTGAATTATTACGTGAGCACACGGCACGGCGACGAGGTGCGGAGCATCCTGCACGAGCCCGCGCTGCGCAAGTCGCTTGAACGCGTCGAACTGAAAAGCCTGCCGTTCTCGGTCTTGAAAATTTATCTTTATTTCGCCAAAAAGCAAAACGCCCGGATGCTCGTGCTGCTCTCGAAGCTGTACTGCGCGCTGCGCGACGCGCGAAAAGCCGTTTAATAGCCATAAACGAGATGCGGGGCTCCCTGTTGGGAGCCCCGCACGATCTTTGCTGTTTGATTAGAACTTGCCGCCGGACATGCCACTTTCAACCTGTTGAATCATTTTCTTGACCATCTGGCCACCGATTGAACCGGCCTGCTTCGAGGTGAGGTCACCGTTGTAGCCCTGTTTCAGGCTGACGCCGACTTCATTCGCAGCTTCCATCTTGTAACGGTTCAGAGCCTCGCGGGCCTGAGGAACAACAGCGTTATTGGATGCCATATATATCTCTCCTTAAATTAAGGTATTTCAGCGTTTGCATTACTATTTTGAACCGATGTCTTCAATTTATGAAAGGTAATTTATAGTATCTCAGTAATGTTTTGGCCTATGAGGGTTTTGCTCCGTTTTTGAAATTATAAAAATGACGGACATTGATTTTTCAGGCCAGGGTTAATGCCTGCCCCGCCGCGGCCTTGCGGAGGCTGAGAGAAATCAGCAGGGCAATTCATTCGGCTGGCACAGCGAAAGCTCGCCTTCCGGCACGCCGCCGCAAAGCAGCAGCGCCGCCACGCACGCGAGCAGCGCATATTCCCCGTGCCCCGCTCCGAAGCGCACGGGCAGCTCGCGCGGCTCGACCGCCGAGCCGTCGAGGCTTTGCAGCGCGCGCTGCAGGCTGATCACCGCCTCGCCGCTGCCGAGGCTTGAAAACGTGACCGTGTCGCGGCGCGACATGCCGCAGGTGATGGTCTGCATGCAGCTTTTTCTCAGCGCGTTCACCGCCTCTGCGTTGGCAGGGTCTACAATGGCGCAGAATTCGTTGGGGATGTTGATTGCCTGCCTCATCACGGAAATGCCCTGACGGAATACAACGATGCCCTTGCCGACGTGCAGATTTTCGAAATGAAAGCCGTCGAGGATCAGATAATCCGGAGCCTTCGCCTGCGGCGGTATCATGGAAACAGTCCTGGACGTGATGTGCAGCGCGCTGCCGCCGGTCGCCCTCACGGCGGCAAGCAGCGTATTGGTGATCTGCATATCCTTCTCGGCGCCGTAAAGAAGCACGGTGTTCATTGGCAGCTTCCCCTTTGTTTTTCGCATTCATTATATTTTCTATAAAATTGATGAAAATATGCCTCGAAGACGTTATAATTGAAGGCAAGACATTCTTCCGCCATAAACGCCGGCCGGATTCATCGGCGCAGGGCTTTGAGAAATGCCACGTTTTTAATTTATAGAAGAATTTCTTTAATCTTAGAACAGCGATTCCTTCAAAAAAATTGCTCAGCCTGCCAGGGAGAGGTTTGTGCAATCAACCATATGCACAAAAGCAGAATATCGTCAGATGAACAGCTTTTGCCGCTCAAGCCAGACAGGCTCACCGCTTTTTTCGCTCGCCCGAAAAAAGGGTGCAAAAAAGGGCGATGTTTAGATACGGGGCGCCGGAAAAACCGCGCGGCGCAGTTTATGGTGCCCGCGTTGGGTAATGCTCCCTAAAAACGATGCCTTAGACTCACAACGAATGCCAAGCGTTCGTCTGCGAGTTCGGACAGCGGCATCGTTTTTTCGGCGATACGATTCGCTTTCGGCGACCGGTCGCCGCACGACATCAGCCTTAACCAAACTGCGCGGTTGAAACCGGCGCGTCCTCCGACGGAATTTTTTTGATATTCAGTCCAAAAATCCGGATATGAAATGCAAGTATTGGACTGGGATGATTTTTTGCAATTATTTTTGAAAGGCTTTTTCCAACAATCTGAGCGATTCATATTAAAAAGAATCGTTGCCCTGCAATCTTCCGCTATTTTTACAGTGCGGTCGTCCTGACGGCCGCCAAAAGGAAAGACATGGTGCCGACATGAAAATGAACATTCTTGTGCTGATCCCCGTCAACGAAAGACACAAAAAAATACTCGAAGGAAAGGCACCCTCGTCGCAATTCGTTTATTCGAGCACCCAGGACGTCACTCCCGAGCAGGTGCGCCGGGCCGGCATCATCCTCGGCAACCCGCCCTCCTCCATGCTGGCGGGGTTGGAAGGCCTCGAGTGGATACAGCTGCAATCCGCAGGCGCGGAGTCATACGTCCTGCCGGGAGTCATGCCGCGCCGCGTGGCGCTGACCAACGCGACGGGCGCCTACGGGCTTGCCGTATCGGAGCACATGCTTGGCACGCTGCTGGAAATCTATAAAAAGCTCAACCTCTATTGGGATAATCAGAATAACGCAAAATGGGCCGACGAGGGCACCGTGAAATCAATCTATGATTCAAGCGCCCTGATCGTCGGCCTTGGGGATATCGGAAGCGAATTTGCAAAGCGAATCAAAGCCCTCGGCGGCCGCACGGTCGGAATCCGCCGCACGGCCTGCGGGAAACCCGATTACCTTGACGAGCTCTGCCTGCCCGACAGGCTCGACGCCCTGCTGCCCGATGCGGATATCGTCGCGCTGAGCCTGCCCGACACGAAAGAGACGCGCGGGCTTATTGACCGCCGCAGGCTGGGCCTGATGAAAAAGGACGCCGTGATCATCAATGTCGGCCGCGGCAACGCCATCGACACGGAAGCCCTGTGCGACGCGCTTGAGGCCGGCCGGCTGCTCGGCGCATGCCTCGACGTGACTGACCCAGAGCCGCTGCCCGCGGAGCACAGGCTTTGGAAACTAAAAAATGCCGTCATAACGCCCCATATTTCCGGCTGGACACACCTGCCGGAAACCCTTGAGCGGATCGTCGCGATCAGCGCAAGGAACCTGGAAGCCTTTATGAACAGCAAACCCCTTGAAAATACCGTGGATTTTTCAACCGGCTACAGGAGCGTGCAATAGCCATTATTCGTTGCCGGCAAGCCAGAGCGGAAGATGCCTCGCATAGGTTTTGAAGGCGCCGGGCAGCGCGTGCTCGTCGCGCAGCGACGCCTCGTCCGCCCAGATAAAGCCGTCAGGCGGCGTGAAGGGCTCCGTGCGCGCAAGATACCCCTGCATCCGCCACTCGATATGCGTGAAGATGTGGCGGCCGTCCTCAAGCCGCTGCAGAGAGGCGCCCTGTGCTCCCCACTGCGCGAGCCGCAGGGCGATTTCATCCTGTGAAAGAAAGCTCTCAAAATTGGGCAGCTCGCGCATATGCGCGAGCAGGCCCGTCTCCGGGCGCAGGCCCAGCAGCACCCTGCCGCGCGAAACCACCGCCACCACGGTGCGTTGCTCGATGCGGCGGGGCTTCTTCGGCGCCCTGACGGGCAGCTCATCCGCACAGTGCTGGCGCAGCGCCTCACAGCCCTGCGACGCGGGGCATTCCCCGCAGCGCGGCGCGGCGTTCGGCAGGCAGACGACCGCGCCGAGCTCCATCATTGCCTGGTTAAAATCACCCGGGGCTTCGCCCGGCATCATCAGGCGCGCAGCCGCGCGGAACGATTCTTTGACGCGCGGCTGCGAGATGTCGGCGCGGCAGGCGAGCAGGCGCGAGAGCACGCGCAGCACGTTGCCATCCACAGCCGGCACCGCGATGCCAAAGGCGATCGAGGCGACGGCCCCGGCGCTGTATTCGCCGATGCCCGGCAGTGTGAGAAGCTGCTCATACGAGCCCGGCAGCCGCCCGCCGAAACGCTCTGTCATCACGCGCGCGGCTTTGTGCATATTCCGCACGCGACTGTAATAGCCGAGCCCCTCCCACAACTTGAGTAAAAGAGGCTCAGACGCGCCTGCGAGCGCTCCGACGTCGGGCAGCGCCGCCACAAAACGCTCGAAATACGGCAGCACCGTCTCAACGCGCGTCTGCTGGAGCATGACCTCCGAAACCCAGACACGGTAGGGCGTCGGCTCTGCCCGCCACGGCAGGCTGCGCGCGACGCGGGCGTACCAGGCAAGGATCGGCTGAGCGAGCGCGGGGAGCCTCTCCGCACCCGGCAGCATGTCCGCGGCACGGGGCCCTGCGTTCACGAGGTCTTCCCGCCGGCGAGGCCGAGACGCCTTTCGCGGCTTTCAAATTCCTTCGGGTCGACATACCATTCCACAAGCTCGCCGCCCGCCTGCGCGGCCCAGTCGATCAGGGCGCGCGTGGTGAGATTCAGGCGGTAGAGCCCCATGCGGCTCACGCAGCCTGCGTTGATATAGACTTCGCCGTCGGCGCTCTCCTTCCCGTCGGCGGGGTCGGTGCTTTCCTGCACGTCATAGCCGTTTTTTTGCAGCTGCGCGATGCAGCTGCGCGCGGTCTCCTCCGATGGCAGCCGCAGGCTGAAGACCAGCTTACGTGCGATGTCGGTATTGAACCGGATCTTTTCAAGCCAGGCAAGATATGTATCATTGAACATTTCCACCACCGCGTATTTGTCGGGATAAAGCGAGTCGGAATAATATTCCCACCGCGCGTCGTCGTGCGCGGCAACCTCCTGCGACTCGATGCCGCGGCGTCTGGCCGCCGTGTATACGGCTTCCTCCGCTGCTACCCGCTCCGAAGGCCTGCAGTAGATAAAGAGCGTCAGCAGGTTGCGCTCCGCGGCAATGGTGAAGGCCGCGAAAATGAACTGTTTGCGTACCCCGGCGCGGAGGACACCCTTCACAAAGCGGGCGATCCGCCCATAACCGGCGGGTGTGAGATCGCTGCCGCCGCGCACGGCGCGAAATGCGAACTCAAGTAGCGCCGTGTAATCCTTCACCGGCCTTACGTCATGGAGTGCGCAGTCGACGGCGAAAAATTCGCCGGCCTTCGTATAGGTCTGGATATTGTTGTAGACCCTTGACCTGCCGATCCTGCTCACGAACAGCACGGCAAGCAGGAGCCAGACGGCTGCCGCCAGCAGGGCGGCCACCCACGGCAGCAAAGCCGGCAATGAGCGGACAGCGCTCAGCGCGCTGAATACCCAATAGACCGAGCCGCACGCGAGTGCCGGCACGGCGGGGAACAGCAGCCCGCGCGCAAAGCCGCAGATCAGCACGCCGGCCGCATAAAACAGGCACAGAAGTGAGACGGCCACACCCCGCAGCATCACCGAGCCCGGCTGAGCCGGATCGGGCTGCATGTTGGCAAAGGCGATGAACCCGACGACGCCGGCCGCGAAGAGCAGAACGGACGCCGTGGTGCGAAGCCTGCGAAAGACGGGCCCCACGTTTTCAAGCGCGTAAGGCTTGGCGCCGTAGGCGTGCGAGGCCTTATACTGCTCATATGCCTTATAATCGTATCCCGCGTAATGCTCCTGCTCCGCGGCTTTGCGCGCGGCGGCGCCCTGCGGCGTCTGAGCGGCCTGTGACGGGTCTTGCCCCTCCCTCAGATGCGCGCGCACGCGCTCGCCGAGCTTCTGCGGCGCATGAAAAGCCAGTATGACGACGAGCGCGAGCGCGATGCCAAAGGAAAGGCCCGCCGTGCCCGGAAGCTGGATGACATTCTCTGCAAAAAGCGTTGCCGCGACGCCCAGGCCAAGCAGCGCGATATAGCACAGGCAGACGGCAGCGGCCACGACACCGCCCGCGATGAGAGCAATGCCCAACGCGGCCAGCGCGACGAATACCGTAAGCACCGCAGTGCCGCCTGTGTCGCCGCGCACGAAGATAACCCCGCCCAGCGCCGCGGCAAAGGCTGCAGCAAGCAGCAGGATACCGTACCCGAGCCTGTGTTTTTCAAAATGTTTCAGCATGTTCTCACCGGATTCAGTCAGAATGGATATCAATCAAAACAGACCGCACGCGCCGAGCGTTCAACCCGTCTGCCCGGGCCCCGCAGAAAAGTACCCTGCCTGCGGTGCCCCGTATTCGATGCCCGCATAATTGGCAATGGTGCGCGCCATCAGTGCCTGCGCCTCGAGCGCGTCGGGCGCCGCGCTGCCAATCGTAAAACCATGCCTCGAGGCTTCAAAGCAGCGGAATTCGGCAGGCACGCCGGCTGCGCGAAGCCTCGCGGCATACTTCTCGTCCTCTTCCCGCAGCGAATCGCGCCCCGCGGCGATCACGAGCGCCGGCGGCAGCCCTTCCAGCTGCCGCGCGGTGGCGTACAGCGGCGAAACGTGCGCGTCGCCGGCCTGCTCGGGCGTGCTGTAGCATTTCCTGAAAAGCTCCGTCAGCCCGGCCGGCATCGCGCCCTTCGGGCAGGGCTTGTCATAGGGGGAAATCTTCAGATCGCACGGCGGATAATCGAGTATCTGGCAGCAGAACGAAAATTCCCCGCGCTCCTTGGCCATCATGCAGACGACCGTGGCGATATTGCCGCCCGCGCTGTGCCCGCCGATCGAAAAATTCGCGGCGTCGGCGCCGAATTCTTCAGGGTGATGAAACACATAACGCACCGCGTCGTAAACGTCCTCCTTATCGGCGGGGTACGGCTTCTCCGGCGCGAGGGGGTAATCGACGCCGATCACGGCGATATTGAGCGCGCGGCGCAGCCTGTCGCAGAAGGCATCGTCCATCTCGGGCCGGCCGGCGATAAAGCCGCCGCCGTGCAGGTCAAAGAAGACGGGCACGGGGCCCCGGGGGCGCGGGGGCGCGTAATACAGCACGCGGATGCCGCCGTGCGCGCCGGGGATGACGCGCTCTGCGCCCACCACGTCGTTTTTATGATAGGTCGCTTCCAGCGAGCGCCAGAATGCGGCGATCATTCTTTTTTCAAGCGGGCTTGTTTTCATCGCCTGAGCTCCTTTGTCTATTTCTCCCCGTTCGCTTTGGCCCAGGCCTGAGCGAAGGCGGAATTCTTCGTCTCGTCCGCCTCCTGCCGGCGGAGGTAATCCTGCACCTCGTGCTTGGAAACGCCGTCGTGCGTCTCGGACATCCGCTTTGCAAACGCATCGGCCTTTTCACGGAAACCGCAGTGGCAGGTGTAGAGCTTCTTTTCGCCCTCGCCGAAAACCTCGAGCTTTTTGTGGCAGACGGGGCAGCGCGCGTTGCTCAGATAAGAGACATTCTGCCTGTAGCCGCATTCGCGGTCGGGGCAGACAAGCATCTTGTTGCCTTTTTTGCCGTTGATCTCAAGCAGAAACTTGCCGCACTGCGGGCAGGGCGTGTGCGTCATGTTGTCGTGGTGATAGGCCGCGTCGCTCGCGATGACATTGCCGACAAGCTTAGACGCATAGGCGCGCATTTCGGCGATGAAGGCCGAGCCCGGCTCCACGCCCCTGCCGATTGCCGTGAGCCGCTGCTCCCATTTGGCTGTAAGCTCGGGCGAACGCAGCTCCTCTGGCACGAGCTCCACGAGCTGGACGCCCTTGCTCAAAGGAAAAATTTCATTGCCGCGGCGCTCGAGGTAATTTACCGCAAACAGCTTTTCGATGATATCCGCGCGCGTCGCGGGCGTACCGATGCCATTGGAGGCATCCATCACCGAGCGCAGCGCGTTGTTTTCGATGAATTTGCCCGGGTGCTCCATCGCCGTGAGCAGCGTCGCCTCGGTGTAGCGAGCGGGCGGCTTTGTTTTGCCCGTCGCAAGCTTCACATTGCGCACCGCAAAGGTGTCGCCCTTCGAGACGGCAGGCAGCGTCTGCTCCCTCTCGTCGCGCTCTGCATCCACTTCGTCCTCCGCCGAGCCGCCGTAGACGGCCCTCCAGCCCTTCGACTGGACGATCTTGCCGGAGGCTGTGAAAAGCTCGCCCGCGATGTCGGCAGAAACCGTCGTCTGCTCATATTCAAAAGCGGGGCTGAGCACCGCGAGAAAGCGCTTTACGACCAGGTCGTAGACCCTGCGCTCGTCGCCTTCGAGCCGGCTCAGATCGACGTACTGCTCCGTCGGGATGATCGCGTGGTGGTCGGTAACCTTCGTGTTATCCACAAAATGCTTAGAAGGGGTGATGCCGCGGCGCAGAATCTCCTTTGCAAACGGCGCGTAAGAGCCGATGGAAATGCTCGTGAGCCGCTCGCGCAGCGTTGGGACAATGTCTTCGGTGAGGTAGCGCGAATCGGTGCGCGGGTAGGTGAGCAGCTTGTGCGTCTCATAAAGCCGCTGCATCATGTTGAGTGTCTGCTTGGCGGAAAGGCCGTAGTGCCGGTTCGCATCGCGCTGGAGCTCCGTCAGGTCGTAAAGCAGCGGGGCGCTCTCGCGCTTTTTCTCTTTTTTTACCTCGGTAATTCGCGCGGTCTGGCCGGATATCTTTTTCACGAGCTCCTCGGCGCGC
>JARLHS010000156.1 GCA_031292115.1 Clostridia bacterium
TCGCAACACAGCGCGGGCACAATCAGCAGCCCGCCCGCGCAATCCGCCTTCCGGGCCGCATCGGGCGGCTCGGGGATGCCGTAGCAGCCGGGCACAAGCTCGCCTGATGAGGCGATCAGATAAAACCCGATCGTATGCGCCGCCGTGTCGCAGCGCGGCAGTGCGACCGATTTACCCGAAGCGAGCGCGCGGTCGATCAGCGCGCGCGTATCGGGCTCCGGCCCGACCGAGGCGTAGGCGAGGATCAGCCCGCTCGCCCGGTATTCCGGCATGGCCTCGAGCCGTCGAAGGATGCCGGAGCCGGCTTCGAGCCGATATCCTTCGCCAAGCGCCGCCCTGCGGCATCTGCACGCCGCGCGCTGCGCTCCTTTAAGCTCCGTCAGATCCGGCTGCATTGCATCGCGTCCGAGATTTCCTTCGCCCTGCACTCGCCCTTGAGCTTTGCGGCGAGCGCGAGGCCGAATTCGAGCGAAACGCCGGGGCCCTTCGCCGTAATGATATTGCCGTCCTCACAGACGGCCAGCGGGCTGATCGCGGCACCCTCGAGCGCGCCCTCGTGGCCCGGGTAACAGATGGCGTTCTTGCCCTTGAGCAGCCCCTTGCGGCCCAGAATGGAGGGCGCCGCGCAGATGGCGCCGATCCAGATGCCCTTCTCAAAAGCGAAATCGATGAATTTCTGCACAACTGCGCTTTTTTCAAGGTTAATGTAGCCCGGCGCGCCGCCCGGGAGCACGATCATTTCGAGCCCTTCAAGCTTTGCCTCGCCCTCCTCGATATCCGCCTCGACGGCGATGCCGTTTACCCCTCGGATCAGCCTGCCGCCGACACCCACGAGTCTTACTTCAACTCCGGCGCGCCGCAGAACATCCGCCGGCACGACGGCCTCAGCCTCTTCGAAACCTTGAGCAAGAAAAAGATAAACCATAAACCGTTTCTCCTTTCAGTCGAGCATCATGTTGATATAGAGCTTATTATGGTCGATTATCCGCGCGATATGAGCATCCATTTCGCCGGCAGCGCGAATCATCGCGGCGCGCACAAGGCCCGCGCCGGGAATCTCCACTGCGTCCGGTGGCAGAAAGACCCGGAAACGCTCGCAGCCGTATAAATTGAGGATAGCCGACAGCAGCGCGCGCAGCGGCGCCCCCGCCGCGCACAGCTCCTTGACGAAAAGCCCGTCCTCTTGCATGATTACGAGCGCATACCCCTCGTCGGACATCAGTGCGCTGCCGCCCGTGCGGGTCCACTCTTCGAATACAAAGCGCGGCATCGCGCCCTCCCACAGGGCGGCGTTTTCAAAATGCCGGCGGCGCAGCGCCTCCATGCGGGCGTAATCGGGCGGCAGCAGCGCGGCAGCCGGCTCGCCGCCCGCCGCCGCTTCAAGCTCCGCGCGTGAGAGCGAAGCGCAGCGCAGGGCGTTGACATCGCGAAAGCCGCTCGCGGCGTAAAACCGATAAAGGCTTTGCGCAGCAGGCATCAGCACCGTGTAGGCACGGCCCGCCTCAAGGCCGCTATGCACGGAGGCTTCGATCAGCCTTCGCATGATGCCCCGCCCGCGGCACTGCGGCAGAGTCGCCGCCGCATAGAGGCACTGCGCGGGCAGCGCTCGCCCGCCCGCGCGAAGCTCCATCGGCAGCAGGTGCACCATGGCCGCGGGCTCCGTGCCTTCAAAATCGAGCAGGCACCGCGCCTGACCGAAACACGCGTCAAGGAAGGACGCGATATAGGCGTCGTCATCCCCGGTGAAGCAGGCGCGCCAGATCTGCGCCGCCGTCTGCCGGTCGGCTTCACGCGCGGGGCGTATCATACACGCTCCCCCTTCCACCCGTCAAAGGAATTCCAGAAGCCCTTTTTCAAGCAGGAACGCGGGCTGATAGGAAAGCTTCGCCCTGCGCAGCCCGTCGAGCCCGAGATCCTCCTCTCGGTTTATATAGGTGAATCCTTCGCAGCTGTGCTCGCAGAATTCACGGTTGATCATCGTATAGGCGCCCTCCACGTCGTCGAACGCCTTTTCAATATGCGTGACAAAGGTATCGGCGCTCAGGCGCTCACCCATGGAAAAGGCGACCACTCTGCCGCTCTGGCGCAGCAGGCCGCCGCTGAAACCGAGCTCCAGATAATGCTCGAACGCCTGCTCCACCGCGCAGTGCTCCACACGCTTGCCGTCATCCTGGTTGCAGTCGCTGCGGCGGCACCACTCGTCATCCATCGCCGCGCATTCCTCGAGATTTTCCTCGCCCAGCGGCTCATAGCTCCACTCGCCAAAGCGCGCAAACCGCGTGATGTGGTTGCGCTTTGAATGGTATTTCTTGCCCGGCAGGTCGATCAGGTCGTCGGCACGATACACGTAATCGTAATAATCGCGCAGGGGCGTGTACAGGATCTCATCGGGGAAATAGCGTGCGATCGTCTGCCTCATCTCGGCGGTGACGCTTGAGAAGAAAAGCTTTTCTCCCCGCTGCGCCGCATCCTCGCGCAGCAGCTCGAGCATCTCATAGACGTCGCCGCTGCCCGCCGGGTAAATATAGCACGGCTTTCCCCTGAAATTCGAGCGGATCAGCAGGAAGCCCTTTACAAACGCGATGCGCGTCACGTAAAAGCGCCTCCAGATAAACACATTTCCGAACGAATATTCGCAAAGCCGCTGGCTCTGGTGATGAAAAATGGCATCGATCGCAGGCTTGTCTGAAAGCTGCGGCTCCCGGAACTCTATCATACGTAATCCTTCTTTATTTCTTTGAGAATCGCAGACCGGATCGTACCGACACAGCGGCCGAACACCCTGTTGCTGAATTTTCGCTTAATGCCGGCCTCCAGCAGCTTCTGCGCGCTGAAATCCCTGCTGTCGGCAAGGAAACGGCGGCAAAGCTCTTCGTAATCGGGCGTGCCCTGGCGCTTTTCGCGGTTGAGCGCACGCTGGAGCCGGATGCCGTCCTCCACCTCGAGATAGATCGGCTGGACCCGGTTTTTTCCGAAGCGCTTTTTGAGGCTACTGAATGCTTCAAGCGTGGCCACGAGCAGCAGATTTCCGCCCGACGCGAACTGCCCGTCATCGACCGTGCAGTAATACCATGTGCCGCGCACGGTGTCATACCGGCGCTGCTCGATGACCCTCCCCTCGCGGTCGAGCCGCGAGAGCTCGGGCTCCGTGATGAAATGGTAATCGACCCCGTCGCGTTCGCCCTGCCTTGCGGGCCGCGTGGTATAGAGCGTGACGGCCTGCAGCCCGAGGCCCGCGTCGCCGTAAAGCGCGCGGAAAACGGAATCCTTCCCCGAGCCGCTCTTGCCGATAATGCAGAATATTATGCCCATATCCGCTCCTCAGCCGTCTGTTTTCGCAAGGTTTTTATAAAATTCGCGCATTTCCTTTGCGCGCCCACAGCTCATTTTACCTTCCCTGCAGGGACCCCGTAGGCAGCCGGGGCCGGCCGCGGCAAAAAGGCGCGGAGCCTCGGCGCGCACAAGCCTGAGCATCTCGTTTGCGAGCATGCGGATCTCCCACTGCGCGCGGCCGCAGCAGCGCAGGCTGAAAAAATTCAGCAGGCTGCGACAATTGATCGTGAGGATAAACTTGGTGGTACAGGCGTTCGGCAGCACAAAGCGCGCGTCCTCAAGGGCGGCGCGCCTTGCCGCGGTTTCGTCCGCCTTTGCCCGGCGGCCCGCGCGCGCCGCGGCCTCAACGTGCTTCTTCGCAAGGATTTCCGTGAGCCGCTCGTAATGGCGCTGATCCTCCTGCATCGCGGCGATGAATTCCTCCCTGGCCTCGTCGATCGCGGCGATTTCGGGCGGGATCACGTATTCGAACATGCCCTCGTCCACATACCGCTGGCTCTGCACGCTGAATGAGGCGATGCGGTGCCTGGTGATCTGCGCGAGCAGCGAGCGCGAGACGCCCTCGATGCCGAATGTAAAAGAGGCGTGTTCAAGCGGGCTGTCGTGCCCGGCCTCGGTAAGCATATCAATGAACGCGGCCGTTTTTTCTGGCGTCAGGCCGCTCTCGATATCCCTGACCCCGCTTTTGGAATAACACAGCCTGGCCGAAGCGGCGACGAGCTTTTCCGCATCGGGCGTGCAGGCCAGCAGCTCAACCCTCATGGATCCCGTTCCTTTCGTTATGGAAAATCCTTGCCCATATTGCGCGAAGCACATACTTCGGCAGCTTCATCATCCGTCCAAGCCTGCTCGGCTGGCGGAGCAGGCGGTAAAACCATTCGAGATTCAGCCGGATAAAAAAATCCGGCGCCCGCTTTGCGACGCCCGCGAAAACATCGATGCTGCCGCCGAGCCCCATCATCAGGCCGCAGCGCAGCTTGCCGCGGTGCGCGTGCATCCAGAATTCCTGTTTCGGCGAGCCGAGCGCCACA
>JARLHS010000157.1 GCA_031292115.1 Clostridia bacterium
ATCCCTTTTTGCGTCCCACGGCCTGCTCAGCGAAGGCCGCAGTAGGACGCGAGGTGGTCGGCGATCTGTTTGAAAACGGGCCCCGCCGAGGTGCCGCCGGCCTTCCCGGCCTCCGAAACCACGATGATCGCATACCGGGGATTCTGGGCCGGGTAAAAGCCCGCGAACCAGGCCTCGTCTATCGCCTTGCCGTTTTTCACCCAGCCTGTCTGTGCCGTGCCTGTCTTGCCGCCGGCGCCGCCGATATCCGGCTTGGCGGGCATGCCCGTGCCGACATCGACCGTATTGATGAGAAACTGCTGAAGCTCACCCGATATGGCGGAGGAAAACACGCGCTGCGGCTCCGTGCCCGCATAGATTGCCGTCATCTTTCCGTCGGCCCCGACAATGCCTTTGACAAGCCGCGCCTGCGGCAGCAGCCCGTCGTTGGCTACCGCGCTGATCATGCGTGCGACCTGGATGGGTGTCGCCATGAAATTGCCCTGGCCCAATGAAAAGTTGGCGAGCGCCGCCGGGATCTTCATCTGCTGCGCCGTCGGCAGCACACCGGCCGAAGGCTTGAGCCCCGGCGCGAGCTCAAGCGTGCTCCCGAAGCCGAGGCGCTTGGCCATATCGAGGATCTTGTCCCCGCCCAGCAATCTCCCCAGTGTGATGAAATAGATGTTACAGGAGTTGGAAAGCCCCTGCTCCATATCCTCCACGCCGTGGCCCGAAAGCTTTTCGCATCTGAAGATGCGGCCCGACACGTCGATCTTCCCCGTGCAGTCGACCGTCATCGACGTCGGGATGTTGCTTTCAATCGCCTCGGCGCATAGGGATATTTTAAAGACCGAGCCAAGATCATAGGCCGAAAACGCGCGGTCGATCAGCGGTGAATTAGCCGCGCTGATGGCGGCTGCAACATCATTCTGTGAAAATTCCGGAACGCTCGAAAGCGCAAGGATATCGCCAGTTTTCACATCCATCACGACCGCGGCGCCTGATTTGAGATATTTAAGCGCGGCCTGCTGCGTAAAAGCCTGGATATCCTTATCGAGTGTGAGCACAACGCCGCTGCCGCTGCCCTTTTCTTCATTGACCTCGGCGGAAAGGCCCTGCAGCGTGCGGCCGAGTGCGTCGACGGCAAAGCTCGCCGTGATCGTGCCGCCGGCTTCTTTGAGCAGTGAGTCGTATGCCTTTTCGATGCCGGAAACGCCGTCCCCGTCGCTGTTGACATAGCCGATGACGTGCGGCGCCACGGCCGTGTCGGAGTAGCGCACCGGCGTGCTGACGATGCTGACGCCGTCGGCGGTGATGCTGCCCGAGCTTACCGCGACGAAAAACGGCTTGCCCTGCTGCAGGCGGGTCAGCAGCGTGCTTTTATCCGACACATAGGGGGCAAGCGTGGAATACTGCTCTTCAATATCCGACTGCGGGCATACGACGGCTATGGGGCGGCTTGATTCGTTGACCAGTGGGCGCAGCTTTGTGTCATAGATCAAGCCGCGCGGGGCTGCGATTTTCAGCGTATAGCTCCCATGCGTGCCGGCGGCTTCTTTCGCCTGACCATCGTCTTTGGAAAGAAAAAAAAGCCTCACCACAAGCCCGCCGAACATCAGCGACATCAGCAGTAAAACCGCCAATATCCGTGACTTTTTCATCCGCAGCCCTCCCCGCGCCGTAACGGTAACCGTTTTGCCGTTGACTAACCGTGACGGTTATATTATGGACAGCGCAGGGGAAAAAATGCAGAATGACGTATTTCGGGCGGGGAGGGCGGCAGGCTTAAATTTCTTCGGGCCGCCTGAGCGTAAGCTCGAGCAGCGTATTCCTTTCGTTAAGCTCCGGCCGTTCCGTCACGGTCTCGAGCAGATACTCAAAAATTCGCCTGTATACCGGCCCGGGCGCGATGCCGGCTGCGGCGAGGTCGCCGCCGTTCACGGCGAGCATCGAAATACGGTAGGGCTCGCCGCTGCGAATGATAGCTTCAAGCTCGGCGGCCTGCGAAGAAGTGTCGGCTCCGTTGAGCGCGGCGTACAGCGCGAGCGCGTCATGCAAAAGCTCCGGCGATGCCCCCGCGAGACGGCGTTTGATCTGAGCTCTTCCCTGCGGCAGCGGCTGAGCGAGAGCCTCCAGCAGCGCGAGTATGCGCCGCGTGAGCAGTCGGTCAAGCTTCAGGGTCGCGGCGAGCTCCGCCGCCGCAGCCTGCGAAACGCCGCAGAGTGCAAAAAAACCTGCCCAGCGGGCGGAGGGCGCGCAGGGAGCCGTGTCAAGCCGCGAGGCGCCCTCCCCCGGCCCGGCAAGGCCGTGAAATACGCCGCAGTCGACGCCCGCGCGGAGCAGCTCAAAGATCACATGCGGATTCGTGCTCACAAGAAGCTTCTGCAGCTCATCGCGGACGCGCTCACGGCTGACATGCCCGACCAACGGCGCGGCATCGGCGGCCGCCTGCAGCGTGCAAGGCTCGATGGCAAAGCCGAGCTGCGCCGAAAAGCGGAACGCCCGCAGGATGCGCAGCGCATCCTCGCGGAAACGCGCGGACGGGTCGCCCACGGCGCGGATGAGACGCGCCCCGAGGTCGCTCCTGCCGCCGAACGGGTCAAAGAGCCCGCGCGCGCTGCTGAAGGCCATGGCATTCACCGTAAAGTCGCGGCGTGCCAGATCGGCTTCTATGCCGGACGTGAAGGTCACATCGTCGGGTCGGCGATGATCCGTGTAGCCGCCCTCAAGACGGAAGGTCGTCACCTCAGCCTTCCCGCCCTCAAGGAGCACCGTTATGGTGCCGTACCGCTCGCCCGTCGGCACTGAGCGCGCAAAAAGCGCCGCCGTCTGTTGCGGCAGCGCGTTGGTTGCGATATCATAGTCGCCGGGCTCCTGACCGAGCAGTGCGTCGCGCACGCAGCCGCCCACCAGCCATGCCTCAAAGCCGGCGTTTTCAATCGTGGAAACGATGGTGGCGGCGAAATCAGGGATTGTCATTCGTTTCAAGCTTCATGATAAAGTCGCAGAGATCCGCGGTGGCGTTCGGCTTCCCGACCAGGCGGATGTTGCTTTCCATATTGCGGAGCTTTTCCGGGTATAGAAAAAGCTGATAGAGCGCCTCATCGATCCCGTAGGTGGGCGTGACGTTCATTGCCATGCCGTTGTTCAGCATAAATTCAACGTTGCGCTCCTCCTGCCCGGGGATGGGATTGATCATGAGGATCGGAAGGTGCTTCGCAAGCGCCTCGGAGGTCGTCAGCCCGCCGGGCTTTGTAATGATGCAGTCGGAAGCATCCATCATCAGCTCGACGTTGTTGACATAGGCGTAGCTGTAGACCTTTTTTGACGTTTTCATCGCATCGATACGGTGCTTGGCGATCTTGTTGCTGCCGCAGACGGCGATAATCTGAAAATCGTTCTCAAGAGCATCCATCATGCGGACGGATTTGGCAATGTTGCCGTGCCCCATGCTGCCGCTCATCAGCAGCACGGTAAATTTATCCTCGGCAACGCCGAGCTGCCTGCGCGCCTCGGCCTTTTCGACCCGGACGCTGAATTTCGGGTTGATCGGAATACCAAACGGCAGGATTTTATTCTCGGGGATACCCTTCTGGACGGCATGATAGGTGAGAAGCTCGCTCGCGGTGACGAAATAATCGAGTGCTTCGAGATTCTGCCAGAACGGGTGGATCGTAAAATCGGTGACGATACCGATTGCAGTGGCATCGATCTGCCCCTTCAACTTCATCACATTGACCAGCTGAGCCGAAAAAAGATGCGTGCAGACGATTACGTCGGGCTTGAACTCCCTGAAAAATTTGCTGAGTTTGACGGCCATGATGGAATTTGTAACATTGGTGAGCGAATGCCTTGAGCCGTTTTTAGTCCTCAGCTCCGCCATGCGGTAAAATTGCCCGTAGGCTGCGGGAGTCAGTGAGGTGGAGAGCAGATAGCCATGCGCCAGCCCTTCGTAAAGCATAGGGTTGATATATGCATAAGTATCAAGCGTCTTGCATTCCACGCCAAGAGACATGAGCTTTTCCATAATCGCGTTGGCCGTGGAATGATGGCCCTGCCCCGCGGTATTCGATAAAAAAAGAACTTTCAATTCAAACACCCTTTAGCAGAGATTTCATAGAAATTATACCACACCGGGCAGGGTGTTTCAACATATATATGAAATGTAGGCCGTATACGCCGCCGCAATGCAGGGCCCCCGTGTCGGAAGTCACACTTCAGGCGCAGTGCGGCAGCGGCTATTCCTCCTGCCGCGGCGTCTCAAGCGCCTGACGGTATTTCTCCAGCACGGCCTCCTCAAGCTGTTCTCTTGCTTCACTCGTGATAGGGTGCACTATATCCTGAAACCTGCCGTCCTCCGATTTGCGGTTGGGCATGGCGACAAAAAGCCGTTCGATGCCTTCAATTACTTTGAGATCGTGCACGGCGAAGTCATTGTCCAATATGATGGAAACGACGGCGCGGATCCTGCCTTCCGTAAAAAGCTTTCGGATCTTGATATCGGTAATATTCATGGCTGTCCCTCCTTCTGACTGACAATATATATAACACGATCAATATTGGAACGGTCTTTTCAAGAGAACACACGATGGTGTTACATATTGCGCAGGCGCGCTCCGCGAAGCGGAGAATCGCACGCGCTATGGCGTTTAGCCCGTTTCGGTATCAGTCAGAGTCAGCTGCTCTTTATTGATTCTGACCGGTATATTGCTTCGACGCTGAAATGCCGGCATTTTCAGGCAGCCAACAGGCGCTGAAGTGCTATTGGCCATGCATATGGCGCGGCCGGTTGATCGACGTTACGGCGGCGGGAAAAATATTAAATTTAACTGAATTTAACTGCCGCCGTAATAGTATCCATAAATCGGGCGTCAAATATACCGTGGATAACAAAATTCGGATGGTTTTGCATCGGCGACGCGCCGACGACGGCCTCGCACGCCGAAACATCCGGGGACGCAGTTGTAAAAAAAATAGCGAACCTGTATAAAATCATAGCAGCTGTGTGGTATAATAAATCGGATTACTGTTATTGAGAAAAAGGAATGATTGCGCTTATGTCGGATTCTGACTTGCTCGCACGTGTTAAGAGGATACATTTTGTCGGTATCGGCGGCGCGGGGATGTGCGCGCTTGCCGAAATCATGCACCGCCGCGGCTACCGGCTCACGGGCTCCGACGTGAATGAATCGGATACGCTTGCAAGGGTACGCGCCCTCGGCATCCCCATATTCATGGGTCATGCAGCCGCAAATGTGGATGGAGCGGAGCTTGTGGTGCACACGGCCGCCGTTCACACGGAAAATGTGGAGCTTCAGGAGGCGATCAGACGCGGTATCCCCGTCATGCAGCGTTCGGAGCTGCTGGGGCTTATCACGGCGGAATACAGCAGCACCATTGCCGTTTCGGGCACGCACGGCAAGACGACTGCCACCAGTATGATCACGCAGATATTACTCAGCGCGGGGCTTGACCCGACGGCGCTAATCGGCGGAAAGCTCCCGCTCATCGGCGGAAACTGCCGCGTGGGCGGCTCACCGCTCATGGTCTGCGAGGCCTGCGAATATGCCGATACCTTTTTGAAGCTGCACCCCGCCATCTCAATCATCCTCAATATTGACGGCGACCATCTCGAATACTTTAAAACGATGGAAAACCTCATCCGGCATTTCGGAATGTTCTCACGCCTGACGACGCGTACGCTCATTATCAACGGCGACGACGCAAACACCCTGCTTGCCGTGAAGGATTCACCCCTCAAAAAGATCACCTTCGGCATGGGCGCCTCGAACGATTACACGGCGAGCGGCGTCACCGTGGGGGAAAAGGGCGTGATCACCTTTTCGATCCTGCACTGCGGCGCACGCATTGCCGATATCCGCATGCGCATTCCCGGCAGGCATAACATCCTCAACGCCCTCGCGTCCTGCGCCGCCGCAATCGAAGCGGGCGCCAGCGCCGCCGATGTGGAGAAGGGGCTCAATGCTTTTACCGGCGCCGGCAGGCGGTTTGAAATTCTCGGAAACGTACGCGGCGTGACGATCGCGGATGACTACGCGCATCACCCGGCGGAACTCGGGGCGACGCTGACGGCCGCCAGGGAGATGGGCTACCGGCAGGTGTGGGCGGTCTTTCAGCCCTTCACCTTCTCGCGCACGGTGATGCTGATGGAGGATTTCGCCTCGGTGCTGCGGATACCGGATCGCGTCGTGCTGGCCGAGATCATGGGCTCGCGCGAAGTGAACACCTACAACGTCTTTTCAAAGGATCTCGCCGAAAAGGTGCCCGGCAGCGTCGTAATCCCCGATTTCGACGACATCGCCGAATACGTGATGCGCAACGCGCAGCAGGGGGATCTGGTGATCACGCTTGGCTGCGGGGATATCTACAAGGCGGCCAAACGGATGCTCAAAAAATAAG
>JARLHS010000019.1 GCA_031292115.1 Clostridia bacterium
CTCTCGGATATAGAGAAGGAAACGGTCCATTTCACCACGAACTACGACGAAAGGCTCAAGGAGCCTTCCGTACTGCCGTCGCGTTTCCCGACTCTGCTCGTCAACGGCTCGTCGGGCATCGCCGTGGGTATGGCGACGAATATCCCCCCGCACAACCTGCGGGAGGTCATCGACGCCATATCGCTTCTGATCGACAACCCCGACGCGGGGCTTGAAGAGATCATGTCCTGCATCAAGGGGCCTGATTTCCCTACGGGCGGCATTATCATGGGGCGAGCGGGCATCCGCGAGGCTTACGCGATGGGGCGCAGCCGCATCACGCTGCGCTGCAAAGCCGATATTGAGGAGGAGCCGAGCGGCCGTTTCCGCATCATCGTCACCGAGATTCCCTACATGGTCAATAAATCGCATCTCATAGAGGGCATTGCGGAGCTCCATAAGGATAAACGCATCGACGGCATCCACGACCTGCGCGACGAATCCGACCGCGACGGGCTTCGCATCGTCGTCGAGCTCAAGCGTGACGCTAACCCGCAATTGGTGTTAAACCAGCTTTATTCATTCAGCCAGCTTCAGACAACGGTGCCCGTGATCATGCTTTCACTCGTGCACGGCGAGCCCAAGACGCTGCCGCTGCGCGACATGCTGGTCGAGTATATCCGCTTCCAGGAGGATGTCATCCGCAAAAGGACGCTGTTTGACCTCCGCAAGGCGCAGGAGCGCGCGCATATTCTCGAAGGGCTCAAGATCGCGCTCGACTTTATAGACGAGGTCATCGCCATCCTGCGCGCATCCAAGAGTATACAGGAAGGCAAATCCTCCCTTATGGAGCGTTTCGGCCTCGACGAGCTGCAGGCGCAGGCGATCGTACAGATGCGGCTCGGGCAGCTGACAGGCCTTGAACGCGAAAAGATCGAAGAGGAGCTCGCCGCGCTGGAGGAAAAGATCAAAGAGATGAACATCATTCTTTCTGACGAGCACCGCGTGCTGGAAATCGTGCGCAGCGAGGCCGCCGCGATCCGCGCGAAATACGGCGACGAGCGCCGCACGATGATTGAAAACATCAGCGGTGAAATGGATGTGGAAGACCTCATCCCCGTGGAGAATATTTTTGTTACGCTCACCCATTTCGGTTATATCAAGAGGCAGCAGGCCACGAACTATCACACGCAGCGCCGCGGAGGCAGAGGCATCTCCGGCCTGACGCGCCGCGAAGAGGATTTCGTGGAGGAGCTTTTTGTCTGCTCGACGCACGACTATGTGCTCTTCTTCACTAACCTGGGCCGTGTCTACCGGCTCAAGGGCTATGAGATCCCCGAGGGCTCCCGCACCTCAAAGGGGATCAACGTGGCGAATCTCCTTCCCGTTTCGCAGGATGAAAAGATCACTGCCATGATCGCGGTGCACGCATTCGAAGAGGGCGGCTACCTTGTGATGGTCACAAAGAACGGCATCATCAAGCGGACGGGGCTCGCCGAATACAATACCGCGCGTAAGGGCGGCATCATCGGGATCCTTCTTGAAGAGAGCGACGAGCTTGTGCGCGTGCGTCTCACCGACGGAGACTCCGAAATGATCGTCGGCACGCGCCTGGGCTACGCGATCCGCTTCAACGAGCAGGATGCACGGCCAATGGGCCGCGCCGCGCACGGGGTGAAGGCCATCTCCCTCGGCGACGACGACGAGGTCATCGGCGCCTCCATGGTGCGTGAGGGCGCGCAGATGCTTTCCGTCACCGAAAACGGCTTCGGCAAGCGTGTGGAGCTCAGCCAGTACCCTTCTCAGAACAGAGGCGGCAAGGGGCTCATCAACTATTCCGTCAACGAAAAGACCGGCAGGGTCGCGGGCATCAAGGTGGTGGACGAGACCGACGACGCCATGATCATCGCCTCGGACGGCGTAATCATCCGCATCGCCGCGGCGGAATTCCCGAGCTACTCCCGCCGCACGCAGGGCGTGCATGTGATGCGCCTCGACGACGGAGCGAAGGTCGTTTCGGTCGCGCGTTCCCCGAAAAGCGAAGAGGAGCCTGAGGGTGAGCCTCAGGCTGGGGATGAATCGCCTGCTCAAACAGACGAGCAGACAACGGAAGAATAAATTTAATGGAACATTAATAGTTAGACAAAGGGCATTTACCAACCAGCGTTTCGCCTTCTATTAT
Organism: Clostridia bacterium; assembly: GCA_031292115.1. Lineage (GTDB taxonomy): Bacteria > Bacillota > Clostridia > Oscillospirales > Ethanoligenentaceae > JARLHS01. The sequence continues at coordinate 2,162 of JARLHS010000019.1, forward strand.
TAAAGAGGTAGAAGGTGCGCGTGAGCATTATTTTTTTAGATAAGAGGTGGTTTGTATGCATCTTTTTAAAAGGAGGTGATGCGATTGGAATATTTAATGGCTATAGTACTTATATTGATTTTTGCAACTGGATATGTTGAGATAATAAAAAAATAACCGCCCTCCCTGCAAAGATAGCGGTTATTACATATTATTGGCAGGCCATCAACTTATTCTTTAAGGTCCTTTGTCTTTTAAATAAAATTAACCTAAAACTTTGTGTCACAATGTGTTATTATAACTCAATATGACTTACAAGTCAATGTATTATTAGCATGTTATACCGTTATTTACCTTCCCGTACTGCGATGTAAATTAAAAGTTCGTCTGCTTCAGCTGCCGGTACATTCGCCGCACGGTGAAGAAGATGAGACTGTGTCGCAGCCGCTACAGCAGGATAACAAAAATTATTTCTCGTAAAAGCAGGCCGCCGGTGAAGGAGTTCCTCCGCCGGCGGTTGCTTTGCGCCCGTTAAGCAAAATTCGGCATATAAAAATACGTCTGCTTGCAAAACGGTCATATGCCACTCCGAAGTCACCCTCCGGAATTGGTCTTTTCAGGTCTTACGTCAAGCATTTCCTTCCGCATTGCGTTCGGCCATTTCGATGGCTTTCTTCACAATGTTTCCACAGTCACGGCTGGAAACTGCGCCCCAGCCTTCCTGCCTGACAATGTTTTCGATGCCAAGCTCCTTGGCAATCTCAACTTTGAGTTTATCACTCATCATAGAACGCTTGCCCATCTTAAGACCCCCTCAAACATGGTAAAAGCCATGCCGCGTCTTTTCAGACGCATTATTATTTTGAACGGCAGAGCTGTTTTTATGAAAGGCAAATTTTTATTTTTATGTTTACTCTCTTAAGTCGAATCCGGCCGGCTTCGACGCGCCGGGCTCGACATAAACGCATGCATCCCCAAGCAGCCCGCGATTGTCGGTTTCAAACACGATATGATAAAGCGCGGTGGATTTATAATTTTTTTGAGCCGACGCGCTGAAGGCCTGCCAGCCTGAAACAATGCCGATCGCGGCATCCTCGGGCCGCACCAGAATATGTTTCTTATCCCCCGCCCCGAGCGCGTCGTACGCGGCCGCCCGCGCGGCGGTATCCTGCGCGGAAAGCTGCACGTCATGGGTTTTCAGTTCGACGCTGCTCACGCCCCTGACGACTTCCCTGCCCGCTTCGATAAAGATCTGCCAGAACGCCCTGTCGGCGGTCTGGGTTTGAGGCAGCCACCGCAGCAGATGAACCTGCAGCGAAGAGCCGGCCTTTACAAGGCTGCCGACATGGTGCCCGATCGAGCCACTCGGCTCACAGAAAGCGGCGACCAGCAGCACGGAGCCTTTAAAATAATCCGCGCCGTACTTTCTTATCTGCGCATCAAAATCTGCGCCGAGAGAGCAGCGCGCCTTCGCCTGCCGTGCGTAAGCTCCAAGCTGCGCCACGCTGTCGATGCGCGTAATGCACGGGGATTCGGCGGCAGGGCCAGTCTGCGCGCGGACGGCGACCGTCAGACCCGGCTGAGGCCAGGAAACTGCGCCGGAGCCGTCGGCCACACCCGCGAACGGCCTGCCGAAAATATTCTGAAGATCGGCGATCATCTGCGGATCGGTGCCGACGTAGAGCACGATCAGGCAGCCGCTTTTGTAAAATCTCGGCGGGCTGACCCAATCGATTTGCACGGCATTGCCGTGGAGCTTGTCGCTGTAGCCAAAGCCGTCGGCGCTCATACAGCTTGCCTGCTGCTCCGTCTGGGCGGCGCCCTTGAAGCTGTAAAGCTCGAGCCGGTCTTTGCCGACCGTCAGGATTTCTCTTGAAGCGCCGCTGAAGACCATAAAATCGCTGTTGCCTTCCACCGTGAAGGAATAGCCGCTCAGGCGCAGCGCATTCTCAAAATCGGCGGCGGAAAAAAGACCGGCGGCGTGCGTCTTGGCCGAAGACGCGGATTTGCCGGCGGTCGCGCCTTGTTTTACGCCGCAGCCGGTCAGGGCAAAGAGCATCGCCGCCGACAGGAGTATGCACCAGAATTTTCTCACGAAAAGCCCTTCCTTCTATTGCCTGACGGCGTCGGCGAAGACGCCTCCGGCCAGATTGATCTGAATTCTTTTCGAGGGATCAACGCCCTTGACGGCATAAAGCCGGTGCGTACCCGCCGCCCCGAGAAAGGCGCCGCGCTCGCCGGAGCTTTGATTCGCGTCGGCGATCCGATAGGCCGCGCCCTTAAATAAAAACGTATCGTTCATCAGGCAGCCCGCCCGGAGATACCGTCCGTCGACCTCCACCGCGATGCCGACCGAAGGATCGACGCCCGCGATACGGTAAATAACCATGCGGTATGGGGCCGTGACGGTGGCCGCTGCGAGCTCAAGGCCAACATCCCGAGCGGAGAGAGTTGAGTCGCTGAGCTGATAAATCCGGTGGTCGTAGCCGCAGAAGACGGGCGTCGCAGCCGGGTTGCCCGAAACTGCGGAAGAAGCGGGCCCGTCGGCTGCCACAGATGCGGAAGCAACCGAGTACAACGCGCTGTCAGCCTTTTCAGCCGATATCACGCTGCTCCCGCCGGGCGAAACGACGATGGAGCTTTGCGCGGCAGCTGTCGCCGAGCCCTCCTGTGCCGCACCGAAAAGGCGCAGACTCGTGAAAATCGGCTTGCCGAAGACCGACAGGGCCACCGCGGCCGCGACGACCAGGGCCGCGCAGGCCGTTGTGGAGAGCCGCCGGTAAAAGCGCGGCGTCCGCGCACGCGGCGTCCCTGTGCGTGTCGTCCCGGTGCGCGTCGCACGGACGGGCGATTCCTGCACCGGTGCGAGCCGGCCCTCGAGGTCGCCCCAGCGGTCGTGTGAAGCGGATTTCGCGTAATCAAGCAGGATATTTTTAAGCTCGCCTTGTGTAACAGCCATCGCCGTAACCTCCCGCAAAATAATTCAGAGCATCCGCCGCAGCCGTTTAATACCGTTTGAATAGCGCCAGGCCACGGTGGCAAGGGGCATATTGAGAAGCCGGCCGATCACGCGGTAGGAAAGCCCGCCCAGCACGTGCAGGACGACGATCTGTCTCTCGTGCCCGTCCAGCAGCGAGAGCGCCTCCTCGATCCCGAGCCGCGCCTGCACGCTTTCGTCCGGCGGAGGTGCGGCTTCTCGCGGCGTCTGGGTGTCGTCGGCCTCAAAATCGCAGGCGAGCTCGCGCCGGCTTTTTCTCAGGCAGCTGAGCGCCTCGTTGC
>JARLHS010000158.1 GCA_031292115.1 Clostridia bacterium
TGACCGACGGCAGCATCGAAAACCTGCGGCAGGCAAGCGCGGTCATTCACAGCCGTGTGCTCAGCCTGCTTTCCGGGGAAGAAATAAAGCCATGACGCAGATCAGCCTTGCGCCCTCGGCGGGCTTCTGCTTCGGCGTCAACCGCGCCGTCAATATGGTTTTTGATCTGCTCGCCGCCGGCAGGAAGGTATGCACGCTCGGGCCGATCATACACAATCCGCAGCTCGTGCGCGAGCTTGAGGAAAAAGGCGTCCGCATCGTCGGCACGCCTGAGGAGGCGCTGCCCGGCGAGCTCCTTGTCATACGCACCCACGGCGTGCCGCAGGCAGCCACCGCGCAGATTCGCGCCGAGGGGCTCGAATACGCCGACGCCACCTGTCCGTTTGTTTCAAAAATACACCGTATCGTGCAGGAGAATTCCATTTCGGGCGCTTTCGTGATGATCGCGGGCGATCCGCTTCACCCGGAGGTGGAGGGCATCCGCGGGCACTGCACGGGCGGCTCCGCGACCTTTAGCGGCCTCGGCGATCTTCAGGCGATGACGCGGGCCGACCCGGCTCTCGCGCAAAAGCGCGTGGCGGTCGTCGCACAAACGACATTTAATATCGAAGAGTGGCAAAAATGTATCGAATTTATAAAAAAAGTCTATACAAATGCAATTATTTTTGATACAATATGTGATGCGACATCAATCCGGCAGCGGGAAGCGCTTAAACTTGCAAAGGAATCCGACCTGATGCTTGTCATCGGCGGGAGGCAGAGCTCCAACACGGCCAAGCTTTTGCAGGTATGCTCGGAGCATTGCCGCTGGGTGCTTGTTGAAAGCGCCGCCGAGCTTCCGAGCGAAGAAATCGCAAAAGCCCGGAAAATTGGTGTTACTGCGGGGGCATCCACTCCTGCACGGATAATTAAGGAGGTTCTTAAAGCAATGGCCGATCAAAATCCAACGGAAAACGAGATCAGCTTCGAGGAAGCACTGAATCAGTCCTTCAAGACAGTCAGCACGGGGGAAAGGGTTCTCGGAGTCGTCGTCGGTGTAAATGCAAACGAGGTGCAGATTGATATCGGCACCAAGCATGCTGGCTATATTCCGGCAGTGGAGCTTACCAACGACCCGTCTGCCAAACTGTGTGATCTTGTCAAAGTGGGCGACGAGATTGATCTTGTGGCCGTGCGCGTCAACGACGTGGAGGGCACCGTCATGCTCTCAAAAAGGCGTGTTGATGCGATGAAGGGGTGGGACGAAATCGTCCAGGCCTCGGAGGATGCCTCTACGCTCGACGGCACCGTTGTCGAGGTCATCAACGGCGGCATGCTTGCCTCCTATAAAGGCGTCAAGGTCTTCATTCCGGCTTCACAGTCGGGTGTCGGAAGAGAAACAAGCCTTGATATCCTGCTTCACAAGGCTGTAAAATTCAAAATTATCGATATCAATACCCAGAGGAAACGCGCGGTCGGATCCATACGCGCCGCCGCAAGGGATGGCCGCAAGGAAGCCGAGGAAAAGTTCTGGAGCGAGGCGCAGGAGGGCATGCAGTACACCGGCACCGTCAAGTCGCTTACCTCTTACGGAGCGTTTGTCGACATCGGCGGCGTGGACGGCATGATCCACATCTCCGAGCTTTCGTGGTCGAGGATCAAGCACCCCTCGGAGGTCGTCAAGGTGGGCGAAGAGGTCAAGGTCACGATCAAGTCGCTCGACCCCGAAAAGAAAAAGGTTTCCCTTTCATATCAGAGGCAGGGCCGCAACCCGTGGGATGTTTTCCTTGAGGAGTACCATGTGGGGGATGTCATAGAGGCGAAGGTCGTCAGCATGATGCCCTTCGGCGCGTTTGCCCGCATTATCCCCGATGTCGACGGCCTGATACACATCTCACAGATTTCCGAGCGGCGCATTGCCAAGCCGCAGGATGTGCTCAAGATCGGTGAAGACGTCAAAGTCAAGATCACGGCCATTGACGCCGAGAAGAGGCGCATCAGCCTTTCCATCAGAGAGGCTGAGGACGTGCCGGCCGCGCAGACGGATGAGCTTGGCGAAAATACCGCTCCTCATTTTGAGGGGGAGCCCGCGCCGGAGGCTGAAAAGCCCGCAGACGAGCTTGGCGAGAACGCCGCGCCCGAGGCTGAGGAGCCGAAAGCGGAGTAACTGCCCGTGCGGTTTCTACGCATGCAGGTAACAAAGAGCGCTGATTATGCTGCGGCATAATCAGCGCTTTATGAATCTGTCTGTTCTATAGAATAATCAGCCAATCAGACGGTTCCCGCTTCGGCGCGGTAGGTCCTCACACAGTTTTTCCCGCAGGCCTTGGCGGTATAAAGCGCCTTGTCGGCGAGTTCAACGCACTGGCGAAGATCCTCTTCGCAGCGGATACGCCGTGTGCAGGTGCCGAAGCTCAGCGAAAGGCAGCCGCCGGCGAGCGGGTGGGGGATCTTCAGCGAGCCGATGCTTCGCCTGATCTTTTCGGCGATTTCCTTGATTTGACTCTCATTTGTGTCGGAGGCCATGAAAATAAATTCCTCCCCGCCGAGACGGGCCGCGAAATCGCCCGGGCTGTGGCTCGCGGCGCTGATCTGCCGCGCCGTTTCGACGAGCACCTTGTCGCCTTCGTTGTGGCCGAAGGTGTCGTTGAACTGCTTGAAGCTGTCGATATCCATCATGATGACGGAAACAAGCGTCGCGCCGGCTGTGAAACGCCCGATGTTGGAATCGATATAGTCGTTGAAGCTGCGCCTGTTAGGCAGCGCGGTGAGCTCGTCGAAAAACGAAAGCTGCTGGAGCCGGAGGTTCGCCCTGTTGAGCAATGTGCGGTTGTTAAAATCGCTGCAATAGTTGAGGTAGAGGATGCGCGAACAAAACCCCGAGATCACCAGAAATATCAGCAGATTCACATAGTGGCCGACCAGTATATCGCCGGATTTCTGGAAAAACGGCAGACCGATCAGCAGAATCAGCACCGCGGGGCAATAAGTAGCCAGAAGCCTGCGCATATCGAGGTAATAGACGACCGAGCAGCAGATCATGTTGACCATAAAGACCGTAAGCTGGCCGTAAAGCCTCTGATCCATCAGCGAAATCAGACTGCCCCAGCCGAGCATAAAAGCCACATAGGCCGTAAGCGCGAATTCAGACCAGGCCCGCTTGGCGGAGGGATGCTTCAGATAGAGCAAAAAGAGCAGATTGATAATGATCATGAACATATATGCGAAAAAATAGAGGCTGAAATGGAAACGCCCGGATACCCTCATAAGTCCGGTCGCAAGGTCAACTGCGGCCAAAAGGGATTCCGCGCCGATCACAAGCAGCGCAAACAGCCTGCCGCGGCGGAGATTGTCAGCCAGAACGGTTTTCTGGAAAGCTTCCTGTTCTCCGGCTACGATGTCGGGGCTGAATAGATCCTTCAGTTTCATTCCTTTTCCCTGATCCTTCTGAAAAAGCCGTTCATAAGCGCCGTGCATTCGCATGCAAGGACGCCGCTGCTGACTGCGGGCCCGTGGCTGAACGGCATTGCAAACAAATCCGCCACCGATCCGCATGCGCCCGCTTTGGGATCGGGCGCTCCGTAAACAACCCTCGGGATACGTGCATTGATGATCGCCCCGGCGCACATCGGGCAGGGCTCAAGCGTGACAAAAAGCGCACATTCATTCAGCCGCCAGCTCTGAAGCCGGCCGCACGCGCAGCCGATTGCTTCAATTTCGGCGTGCAGCAGCGCATTCTGCCCGCATTCACGCCGATTGAAGCCGGTGCCGACGATTTTCCCCCCACGCACGATGACGGCCCCGACCGGCACCTCACCCAGCGCGAGCGCCTTCTCGGCCTCACAAAGCGCAAGACGCATCCACTTTTCATCCTCCGTGGCATACATGGCGTCAGATGATGGATGTTGTCAGCACGATCAAGGCGACTGTCAGCGCAAGGAACACCATAAAGCCCGGCGTAAGCAGAAAACTACGCGTTTTAATCGAAACAGGCGTTTTTTCGGCGGCCGGCGTGTGGCTGTGCGAAAAGAAACCTGTGCGGTAAAGCAGAGCTGCAGCCAGCAGGAAAAGCAGACCGAAAATGCCCATCAGCGCAAAAGAAACGATCTGCGCCTGTGTGCTGCCCATCGAGTTCTGGATGAAATCGATGACGGTCGAGGTGGTGTTAACAAACGAATGGAGGATCA
>JARLHS010000159.1 GCA_031292115.1 Clostridia bacterium
ATCTACCGATTAATACCGCCGCATTTTGCGGCGGACGGCGGCGCGTGGCTTTTTGCCGGCGCTTCGGCAGGCGTTTTTTGCTTTCTTTTTGCCGCTCTGCAAAAAGAAAGGGCCCTGCCGCGGCCTGAGCGGCGATGTCCATTCCGGTACATCAATATATTTAGTGCTTCGCTTTCGGGCGACCGGTCACTGCGCGGGAAGGGGCCATAGACGGGGGGAGTTATTGAAAATCCTTCGGATTTTCAATAACTCCCCCTCGACCCCCACTTATTCTGCTCAGCAGGAAAAATGTCCCTGTGCCTTATGTTGAGCGCTTTAACCTTCTTCGCGAACGAACCGTTACTGCGCCATCAGCCTGACCATGACGGCCTTTTGCGCGTGCAGGCGGTTTTCGGTCTCCTCAAAGATCTCGGGCGCGTGCGCCTCAAAGACCTCCTCGGTGATCTCTTCGCCCTTATGCGCCGGCAGGCAGTGCTGCACGATCGCATCGGGATGCGCCAGCTGCATCATCGCTTGGTCGACGCAGTAACCCTTGAAATCGCGGCGGCGCTGCTCGGCCTGCTGCTCCTGCCCCATTGAGGCCCAGACGTCGGTAACGACCACGTCGGCATCCTTCGCCGCTTCAAGCGGGTCGGAGAGCAGCTCGAATTTCGCGCCGCTTTTCACCATTGACTGAGCAAACTCCAGCACGGTCGGGCTTGGACGGTAACCCGCAGGGCAGGCGGCCGAAACCCGCATTCCGACCTTAAGGCCGCCCACGATCATCGAATTGGCCATGTTGTTGCCGTCGCCGATGAAGCAGAGCTTGAGCCCCTCAAGGTGGCCCTTATATTCCCGCACCGTCATCAGATCGGCCAGCACCTGGCAGGGATGTGCAAAATCGGTGAGACCGTTGATGACCGGAATGCTTGCGCACCGCGCGAAATCCTCGACTTCCTTCTGCGCGAAGGTGCGGATCATCACGCCGTCGCAGTAGCGCGAAAGCACGCGCGCGGTATCCTCCACCGCCTCGCCGCGGCCGATCTGCAGCTCCTTCGAGCTGAGAAACAGCGCGTGCCCGCCGAGCTGGAACATGCCCACCTCGAACGAAACGCGCGTACGTGTCGATGCCTTTTCAAAGACCATGCCGAGTGTTTTCCCCTCGAGCCTGTGATGGGCGATGCCGTGCTTCTGCTCGTACTTGAGCTGGTCGCCCAGATTTAAAATTTCAAGGATCTCCTCTTTTGAAAGATCCATCAGCTTCAGCAGGTGCTTCATTTCGATTCCTCCCAAACTTCTGTCTGCGCGCGCCGATCCGCCGCGCAACCGTATTCGTAGATTCTTATTACATTCCCTGAGCTATGTCTTCCTCCAGGATGGCAAGCCCCTCGTCGATTTCCCCGCGTGTGATGACCAGCGGCGGCAGCATGCGAAGCGCCGTCTTTGCCGTGAGGATGACAAGCCCGCGCGAAAGCAGCTGCGCGGCCGCGGCCTTGGCAGAAACGCCTTCGATTTCAAAGCCGATCATCAGCCCCATGCCGCGGATATTCTTCACGCCCGGCATTTTTCGCAGGCGGCCCGCGATGTATTCGCCCTTTTCGGCTACCGCCGAAAGAAACTCCGGCTTCGCCACTCGTGAAAGCACGACGCGCCCGCCCGCGCAGGCCACGGGGTTCCCCCCGAAGGTCGAGCCGTGGGTTCCCGCCGAAAGCACGCCGCCGAGCGCCTCGCTGCAAAGCAGAGCGCCGATCGGCAGGCCGCCGCCGAGAGCCTTCGCAAGGGATACGGCATCGGCACGTACGCCGAAATGTTCGAAGCCGAAAAACCGCCCTGTCCTGCCGACGCCCGTCTGCACCTCGTCAAAAAGCAGCAGGATGCCGCGGCTCTTGGCAAGCTCGGCGGTCTTTTGCACAAATTGCGCATCGAGCGGCAGCACGCCGCCCTCTCCCTGGATGGCTTCCAGCAGCACGGCGCAGACGTCGCCCGAGAGCGCCTTTTCCATGGATGCGATATCGTTCGCAGGCGTGAAGCGGAAACCCTCGGTGAACGGGCCGAAAAAGCGGTGGAAATCTGCCTGCCCCGTTGCCGACAGCGTCGTCACCGTGCGGCCGTGGAACGAATTATCGAGCGCCACGATCGTCGGGCGGCTGTCGCCGTATGTGTCGCAGGCGTATTTCCTCGCGAGCTTGATGAGCGCTTCGTTGGCCTCCGCGCCCGAATTGCACAGGAATGCCTTTGAAAAACCCGTCGCCTGGCAAAGCTCCCGGGCGAACGCGATCTGCACGGGGTTGTAATAGAGGTTTGAGCAGTGTGCGAGCGTGGCCGCCTGCGCGCCCACCGCCTGAGCCCATTCTTTATCTGCGCTGCCGAGGCAGTTGACACCGATGCCACTGCCGAAATCGATATACCTGCAGCCGTCCGCATCGGTGAAGGTCGCCCCGCTGCCTGAAACCACGGCGACGTCGCTGCGCGCGTAGGTCGGCATCAGGTAACGGCTTTCCAGCTCTTTATATTCATGAAGATCCGGCATGAAGGATCGCCCCTTTTCGTATGATACTGATTTTCTGAAACCCGCCGACGGCGGGCTGCAAAAGCGCCCGCACTCCTGCAAAATGAGTATGGCACGGCTTCCCCCGGCGGCGTGCCGCCGTCCGCCGCGAAATGCGGCGGTATTAATCGGCAGATTTCATCTGCCGATTAAAAAGAAAATCGTATAAACATGGCTTCACAGAAACATGGTGCCGATGCCCTCGTCGGAGAACATCTCGATGAGGATGGAGTGGGGGATGCGCCCGTCTATGATATTCGCGCTGTGGACGCCTCGTCGCACGGCTTCCACACAGCAATCCACCTTCGGGATCATGCCGCCCTGGATGATGCCCTTGCGCACGAGATTCGGCACTTCACTGACGTTCACAAGCGGGATCAGCGTCGATTCGTCATCTTTGTCGCGCAGCAGGCCGCGTGTATCGGTGAGCAGAAAAAGCTTTTCCGCGCCCAGCGCCGCGGCGATACGCGCGGCCGCCGTATCGGCGTTGATATTGTAGATCGCGCCGTCGGGCCCTCCCGCCATGGTGGCGATAACCGGGATATAGCCCTTCCCGAGCGCGTCGTTGATCGGGGTCACATCCACCGAGGTGATATCGCCCACAAGCCCGAGATCCTCCTCCACCTGAAACCGCTCGGCATGGATCATGCCGCCGTCGAGGCCGCAGAGGCCGAGCGCGCGCCCGCCCCTCGTTTCAAGATTTTGCACAAGCTCTTTATTGACTTTGCCCGCGAGCACCATGCAGACGATATCCATCGTTTCCTCGTCGGTATAGCGCAGGCCGTTGACAAAACGGCTTTGCTTGCCGACGCGACGCAGCATGTCGGTGATCTCGGGCCCGCCGCCGTGTACGACGACGATGCGGATTCCGACCAACGAGAGCAGCACCATATCGGTCATGACGGCATCCTTGAGGCTCTCATTGACCATGGCATTCCCGCCGTATTTGACGACAATGGTTTTGTCGCTGTATTTCTGGATATAGGGCAGCGCGTGGATGAGCACCTGCGCGGTATCCGGATTTGAAATATTACTCATCTTCATCTTCCTTCATTATGAACCGGGGTGCAATACCCCGCCGCTTGCGGCGGTTCCTTTTTATGCACCCCGCCCCGCAGGGCGGTATCCTTCTTTTGGATACCCCGCGGTCTTGCCGCGGGGAGGTTCATTTCGGGCGGGATCAGGTTCTGTAATCACCATTGATCTTCACGTAGCCATAGGTGAGGTCGCAGCCCCACGCGACGGCCGAGGCTTCATTCTCGTTGAGATCGACATGGATGACGACCTCGTCGCATTTGAGCACCGCGGCGGCCTCTTCTTCGGAAAAATCCAGGCCCGTGCCGCTTTTACAGACATTGACCCGGCCGCCCTTCGAGGAAAACGCGACATCCACGAGCAAGGGATCGACCCGGGCGGCGGAATAGCCCAGCGCGCAAAGCACGCGGCCCCAGTTGGCGTCCGCGCCGAACATCGCGGCCTTGACAAGGCTTGAGCCGATCACGGATTTTGCCGCTTCCCTAGCGTCCTCGGTGCATTTCGCGCCTGTGACGCGGCATTCCAGAAGGCGGCTCGCGCCTTCCCCATCGCGCGCGATCTCGCGCGCAAGGCAGGTGCAGACCTCGCCCAGCGCCTCGCGGAAAGCGTCGTATTCCGCTCCGCGCGCCGTGACGCGCGCGTTTCCCGCAAGCCCGGAGGCCAGAATGCAGGCCATATCGTTGGTGGAGGTGTCTCCGTCGATGCTCACCATGTTAAAGGTTTCGCGCGCCGTGTCAAGCAGAGCCTCATACAGCAGCGCGGGCTCGATATCCGCATCGGTGGTGAGAAAGCTCAGCATCGTCGCCATGTTGGGGTGGATCATGCCCGAGCCCTTCGCGATGCCTCCGATGCGGCAGGCCTTCCCGCCAAGCTCGAATTCCACGGCAAACTGCTTGCGGCGTGTGTCGGTGGTCATGATGGCATCCACGGCCGCGATCGAGCCCTCCCTGGAAAGCGCCTTCGCAAGCGACGGCACCGCCTTTTTGATCGGGGCAATGGGCAACGGCAGGCCGATGACGCCCGTGGAGGCAACGACCACCTGATCGGGGCGGATGCCGAGGGCCTGCGCTGCAAAGGCGCACATCTGCTCCGCTTTTTCAATGCCGTCGGCATTGCAGGTGTTGGCGTTGCCGCTGTTGCAGATCACGGCGCGCGCGCTACCCGAAGCGAGATTTTTCTGCGTGACGACGATGGGCGCGCCCTTGACGCGGTTCTGCGTATAGACCGCGGCCGCGTCACACGGCTTTTCGGCGAAAATCAGCATCAGATCCTTCTTCAGGCGGTTTTTTCTGATGCCGCAATGCAGACCCGCGGCGAGAAAGCCGAGCGGCGCCGTGATGCTTCCATCGAGATGCTTCATTTGTGAATCTCCTTAACGATACCCCGCGGGGAACCGCACAATATAACGCAAACGCGAAAATTTCAATGCTTTTAAAGAAGCCCGGCTGTTTCCTCGAGGCCGAGCATGAGGTTCATGCACTGCACCGCCGCGCCCGAAGCCCCCTTGCCGAGGTTGTCAAGCCTCGCCGCGACGAGGATGCGCTCGGCGTCGCCGAAGACGAACAGCTCGAGCCGGTTGGTGCCGTTGCAGGCAGTGGCGTCGAGAAACCCCGCGTCAAGCCCGTCTGCGGACGGCATGACGCTGACAAACGCCGCATCGCGATAGTATTCCCCGTAAAACGAACGAATGGCGCCCGCCGAGTACTTCTTGCGCAGCATGCGGCTGAAAAGCGGCACCGTGACAAGCATCCCGCGCCTGAAATCCCCCACAGCGGGCGTGAAGATCGGCTTGAAGCCGAGCGTGCATACGCGCTGCATCTCGGGCAGGTGCTTGTGCGAGAGCGAAAGGGCGTAATAGCGCGGCGCGACGAGCTTGTCTGCGGGCTCGCGGCCCGATTCATACTGCTCGATCATCTTTTTGCCGCCGCCGCTGTAGCCTGTGAGCGAATGGCAGGAGACGGGGTAGCTCTGCGGCAGGATTCCCCCCGCGACAAGCGGGTAAATGATCGATGTGAAGCCCGTCGCATGGCAGCCGGGAACCGCAACGCACCTTGAAACCCGTATCCGCTCGCGGTGCCCGTGCGAAAGCTCGGGAAAGCCGTATTCCCACAAAGGGTCGGTACGGTGGGCGGTGGAGGAATCGATAATGCGCGTGCGGTCGTTGTGCACGAGCTTCACGGCCTCGCGCGCGGCCGCATCCGGCAGGCACAGGAAGGCGACATCCGCCGCGTTGAGCAATTTTTCCCGCGCGGAGGGGTCTTTGCGCAGAGCGGGGTCGATCTCTAGCAGCTCGAGCTCTTCCCTTGCCGAGAGCCGCTCCTCAAGCTCCAGCCCCGTGGTGCCTTCCCGCCCGTCGATAAAAACCGTATGCTTCATTGCTGCCTCCGTTCGCTTTTAACCCGTGTAATATGTATCGCAGCCACCGGCTAATCGGGATCCATCGGGGGTAGGCCGCCGAGAAATTTGCGGATGGCCGCGATCTGAGCCTTCACCTGCTCCGGCGCTGGCCCGCCCTGCGCTTTTCGCCCGGCGACGCAGGCCTCGGGTGCGAGCGAGCTGCGCACATCCTCCTCAAACAGCGGGGACGCGGCCTTGAGCTCCTCTATCGTA
>JARLHS010000160.1 GCA_031292115.1 Clostridia bacterium
GTCGTCGCGGCAGCGGCCGCCGTCGAGCAGCTCAGGCCGGCGCTCATCGCCTGCTCGCCGCTCACCGAGGGCAGCGGCACGGTGGCATGCGCGCACGGCATCCTGCCCGTACCGGCGCCCGCCACGGCCGAGATCCTGCGCGCGGGCGCGGTGCCGTTTCGCTGCACCGATGCGGGCACGGAGCTTGTTACGCCAACGGGCGCCGCAATCACCGCGGAGCTGGCGCAGCAATTCGGCCCCATGCCGCCGATGACGGCGCTCGGCATCGGCTACGGCTGCGGCAAGAAGGAGCTTGCCCACCCGAACCTGCTGCGCGCCGTGCTTGGGGAGAGCGTGCAAGGCTGCGCCTGCGCCGACAGGGCCGCCGTGCTCGAAACCACCATCGACGACAGCACCGGCGAGGCGCTGGGCTTCTGTGTGGAGCGGCTGTTCTCAGCCGGCGCGAAGGATGCCTTTTTTACGCCCGTTTTTATGAAAAAGGGCCGCCCCGCCTATGAGCTGACTGTGCTGTGCGCCGAGGAGCAGGCCGGCCGGTTCGCAAGGCTTGTTTTTGAGCACACCGGCTCGATCGGCCTTCGCCTGCGCGTGAGCGACCGCATCGTCATGCAGAGGCGGAATGTAAAAGTTGCAACAAAATACGGCGAAATCGACTGCAAGCTTTGTGAATATGATGGAATCGAAAAGCTCAAACCCGAGTATGAATCATTGAAGAGTGCGGCCGCAGCGCATGGCGTAGCGCTTGACGCGGTGAGCCGGGCGGTGCTGCACAATATAGAATAGATGCAGTTTAGAAAAATACAACTTGCAAAACGCCGCTCCATAGTATAAAATAAACTAAGATTACTGTTGGAGGGGTTTGGATGCAATCTTATGATTCAATGCCGAAAATGGAGCTTGCGGTGCTGCTCTCCGGTCTTCAAAGGGAATACGACGCCGTCAGTGCAAAGGGCCTCAAGCTGAATATGGCGCGCGGCAAGCCGGGGGCCGATCAGCTCGACCTTTCGCTCGAGGTGCTCGACTGCATCAACAGCAGCGAATCCTGCAAGGCTATGGACGGCACCGACTGCCGCAACTACGGTCTGCTCGACGGCATTCCCGAGGCAAAGAAACTTTTTGCAGATATGCTTGAGGTTGACCCGTCGGAGATCATCATCGGCGGCAACTCGAGCCTCAATATGATGTACGACACCGTTGCGCGCGCAATGACGCATGGTATCATGGGCTCCGCACCGTGGTGCAGGCTCGGCAACGTGAAATTTCTCTGCCCGAGCCCGGGCTACGACCGTCATTTTGCCATCTGCGAGCATTTCGGCATCGAGATGGTCGCGGTCGAAATGCGTGCGGACGGCCCGGATATGGATGCCGTCGAGCGCCTTGTCGCCTCGGATGCTTCCATTAAGGGTATCTGGTGCGTACCCAAATATTCCAATCCTCAGGGGATCACCTATTCCGACGCGGTGGTAAGGCGGTTTGCGTCGCTCAGGCCCGCCGCACACGATTTCAGGATTTACTGGGATAACGCCTACTGCGTGCATCATCTTACCGATACGCCCGATCACCTTGTGAATATCCTCGGCTGCTGCCGCGACTGCGGCAATGAGGATATGGTCTTTATATACGGCTCGACTTCAAAGATCAGTTTCCCGGGCTCGGGCGTTTCCATGATGGCCGCCTCCAAGGCAAATCTTGATTCCATCCTCGGGCAGCTCGCGTTTCAATCCATCGGGCCCGACAAACTCAACCAGCTGCGCCATGTGCGCTTCTTCAAGGATCTCGCGGGCATTGAGGCGCACATGAAGAAACACGCCGACATTCTGCGCCCGAAATTTGAAACGGTGCTTTCCTGCCTTGAAAGGGATCTCGGGGGCACGGGCCTCGCTGCCTGGAATTCCCCGAAGGGCGGCTATTTTATCAGCTTCGATACGCTTCCCGGCTGCGCAAAACGCACGGTGGAGCTTTGCAAAAAGGCAGGCGTCGCGATCACGCCGGCAGGCGCTACATACCCCTACGGGCACGACCCGCTTGACCGGAACATCCGCATCGCGCCTACCTTTCCGCCTCTGGGCGAGCTCAGGCAGGCAATCGAGCTGCTGTGCCTGTGCGTGAAGATCGCGGGCGCGGAAAAGCTGCTCAAACAGTGACGGCGGGCGCTCAATTTTTACCGAATATCATCCGATAGGTGGCTGATACGATGCTCGGCACCATTGTCAACACGGGCGCCGTCCTTGCCGGCACCGCCGCAGGCCTTCTGCTTAAAAAAGGCATTCCCGAGCGGTTTTCAGATTCGATCGTGAAAACGCTCGGCCTGGCGACGCTGGTACTGGGTTTCGGCGGCGTGATGGCCGAGATGCTCAAAGCCGATTCAAAGGGCAGTCTCTCGACGCAAAACGTCATGCTGCTCATCCTCTCCCTGGTTGCGGGCGCCGTCGTCGGTGAGCTGATCGATATCGACAAATGGCTCAACAGGCTCGGAGCGTGGCTCCAGCGGCGCTTTAAAAGCAAAAACGGCAGTTTTGCCGAGGGATTTGTCACGGCTTCGCTGATCTATTGCGTCGGTGCAATGGCAATTGTGGGCTCGCTGCAGGACGGCCTTGCGGGCGACCCGACGATTCTGTATGAAAAAAGCATCCTCGACGGCGTGATGTCCGTGCTGCTGGCCTCGACACTCGGCGTGGGCGTCGCTTTTTCGGCGGTCGTGGTCTTCGGCTATCAGGGGCTCATCACGCTGTGCGCGCTCATGCTCAGGCCGTTTCTTACCGCCGTAGTGTTGGCGCAAATGTCGATGGTCGGCTCGGCGCTGATCATCTGTATTGGCCTGAATCTGCTTAAAGTGACCAAAATCAAAACGGCAAATCTTATCCCTGCGGCTTTTATGCCGATTATTTATATGATTGTGACAAACTTATGTACAAAGTGACGAAAAGTATTGCACAAATTCCGGTGAAAAATTGATTGCATTATGGGCTATGTTGACCAAAAAAAAACTATAAGTCTTGCAACTATTGACTAAAAGTGTGGAATTTAGTATGCTTATGAAGGTCTATGGTTGCGGTAGCAGGGGATATGCAAAGCTTAGACGCAATTCGATTTTAGGAGCGGTGAAATATGATCATGAAAGACGTGCTTGTCCAGAACCAGGTTGGCCTCCATGCTCGGCCGGCGACTTTCTTCATCCAGAAGGCGAATGAATACAAATCGTCCATCTGGGTTGAAAAAGACGAACGCAGGGTCAACGCGAAAAGCCTGCTCGGCGTTCTGTCGCTCGGCATTGTGGGCAATACCAGGATCAAAATCATCGCCGACGGCTCCGATGAAGCGGAGGCTATCGACAACCTTGTCAATCTGGTCGAATCGGGCTTTGTCATGTAGTGTGCCGCACCATTCAATGTTTTTAACATGATAGGCGAAATCATGCGGGAAACGACGCCCCCGCCGTTTCGGAACAGGGTAACCTGGGCGGAACGGAGGGGGCGCGTTTTTTTATTATGAACCGGGGTGCAATACCCCGCCGCTTGCGGCGGTTCCTTATTCTGCACCCCGCCCCGCAGGGCGGTATCCTCCTTATGGATACCCCGCGGTCTTGCCGCGGAGAGGTTCATTCTGCACCCCGCGGTCCTACCGCGGGGAGGTCCATTTCATTGCGGCCTGCGCCGCGTATCAGGATGCGGGTGGAGGGGAAAACGTGATGGCGTTTGAAAATGAGAAAATTCCGGCGCTGCGCGAAAAGGCCGCAAGGCTGCCACTCAACCCGGGCGTCTATATCATGAAGAACGCGCAGGGCCATATCATTTATATCGGCAAGGCGAAGGCGCTGCGCAAGCGCGTAAGCCAGTATTTTATGCGCATCGAGCGGCACGAGCCAAAGGTGCTGCGCATGGTGGAAAACGTGGCGGATTTTGAGTACATCCTCACCTCGAGCGAATTCGAGGCGCTTGTGCTCGAATGCAGCCTCATCAAGCAGCACCGGCCAAAATACAACATTCTTTTAAAGGACGACAAGGGCTACAACTATATCCGCATCAGCGACAACGAGCGTTGGCCGCGCATCACGGCCGTCAAGAGGCAGGAAGAGGACGGGGCGCTCTATCTCGGGCCCTATATGAGCTCATTCGCCGTCAAGCAGGCAGTCGGCGAAGCCGTGCGCGCCTTTGCGCTGCCCGTATGCACGCGGCGTTTCCCGCAGGATATCGGCAGGGGCCGGCCATGCCTCAATTATTACATCCACCAGTGCTGCGCGCCCTGCCGCGGGCGAATGGGTGAAGCGGCCTACAACGAGCTCATCGACAATGCCGTCACTTTTTTAAAGGGCGGCTACGGCCTGATCTTCGAGCAGCTTCACGATGAAATGGAGCAGGCGGCTCAAAAGCTTGATTTTGAGAAGGCGGCCGTGCTGCGCGACAGGATCGCCGCCATCCGCAAGGTGAGTGAGCGCCAGAGCGTCGTCGCCTCGAAAATCCGCGAGCAGGATGTCATCGCGCTCGCTTCCGACGGGTGCAGCACCGTCTTTGAGGTTCTCATCATCCGCGATGGCCGTCTCACCGACAAGAACGAATTTACGTTTGATTATATGCAGGATGAAAAGGAGGCGCGCGGGGAATTCATCCGCCGCTACTATTCACTTGCAAAGGATGCGCCGCGGCAGATTGCCCTCGACGGCGAGACTGACGACCGCCCCCTGCTGGAGCAGTATTTCAGCGGGCTTTTCGGCCACACGGTGACCATCACCGTGCCGCAGAAGGGCGAGCGGCTTCGTCTCGTGGGCCTTGCGCGGGAAAACGCGTCCGAGCGGCTCACACAGCTCGGCGCGCGCCCGGGCCATGAGGAAAAAGCCCTTGAGGAGCTCGGGCGCCTGCTCGGGCTCGGGACGCCGCCGCGTTTCATCGAGGCCTATGATATCTCACACACCGCCGGCTCCGGCATTGTGGGCGGCATTGTCGTTTTTTTTAAAGGCCGACCGCGCAAAAAGCGACTACAAGCGCTTCATCATCAAAACACTCACGGGGCAGGACGATTACGCCGCGATGCGGGAGGTCGTGGGGCGGCGGCTCAGGCGGCTCGAAGAGACCGGCACGCAGGCGAATACCGGCTTCACGCGCCGGCCCGACCTTATCCTGCTCGACGGCGGCAGGGGGCATGTATCGGCCGTGCGCCCGCTCATCGAGGCAGCAGGGCTTGACATCCCCGTCTTTGGCATGGTTAAGGACGACAAGCACCGCACGCGGGCCATCGCGGCCGACGGCGGCGAGATCGAGATCAATGCGAGCCGCTCGGCCTTTACGCTCGTTTCAGACATTCAGGAG
Source organism: Clostridia bacterium (assembly GCA_031292115.1). Lineage (GTDB taxonomy): Bacteria > Bacillota > Clostridia > Oscillospirales > Ethanoligenentaceae > JARLHS01. Next base: position 5,301 of record JARLHS010000160.1, read on the forward strand.
GAGGTGCACCGTTTTGCGGTGGCCTACCATCATCTGAAGCAGAAAAAAAGCGGCCTTGCGACCCAGCTTACCGGCGCGCCGCAGATTGGCGCTGCGCGCGCGGCGGCACTGATGAGGCATTTTAAAACGACCAAGGCGCTCCGGGCGGCAACGGCGGAGGAGCTCGCCGCCGCCCCCGGCATGAATGCAAAGGCCGCCGCCGCACTCAGGGAATGGCTGGACCAGGAAGAAAACAGATAGCGCCCGTGGATAGTTTAATCTGAAACAGCAGCGCAGGCACGCAACTGCCTTTTTGTTCATTGCGGATGTGTGTCCTGCCCACCGCAGGCGTGTAGCTTCCCCCATGTTCTCCGCAGGTATTTAATCTTAGGCAGCAACGCAGGCAAGTAGCTTGCTAATAGTTTATTGTCATTGTGTGTCCTGCTCACCGCAGGTGTGCTCGCCGCAGGCGCGCAGGCGTTTGACATTTGGGGAAAAAAAGAGGATAATAGGAAAAATAAAAGAGCCGGCCTTACGGCACGGCATGCCACGGAGTTGAGGCAAATGAGAGTAATCACCGGCACGGCAAGGGGCGCAAAGCTTGTGACGCTTGAGGGCACCGACGTACGCCCGACCACCGGTCGCGTTAAAGAAGCGATGTTCAGTATTATCCAGTTTGAGATCGAGGGCAGGCGAGTGCTTGACCTTTTTGCAGGCTCGGGCCAGCTCGGCATCGAGGCGTTGAGCCGCGGCGCGCGCAGCGCGACATTCGTCGACCAGAGCGCGAAGGCTATCGACGTGGTGAAACAAAACCTGCTCCATACAAAGCTTTCGGAAAAGGCGACGGTGCTGAAATCCGATTATGCCACCTGCCTTGCGGGTACACAGGCCGTTTATGATATCGCATTTCTCGACCCGCCGTACTCCAAAGGGCTCATTGACGCGGCGCTGCCGCTCATCGCGCCGCATATGGCGCCGAACGGTGCCGTGATCTGCGAAGCGGCGGCAAAGGATTCGCTGCCGCAGGAGCCGGAAGGCTTCGGGCATCTGCGCGTCTATCGTTACGGCCTGACCGTTGTCGGCGTTTACAGATGCGCGGAAAGGTAAGGAGGGCAGGTTGATTCATTGTCAACACGCCTTGCGGGCTTCGTCCGCACCCTTGCTGCACAAAGCCATATCTCCGCAGAAAATGGGCTTTGGCATTCATGACAGTTTTGTCTCTGCGGAGAAAAGGGGCTTATCATGACTATCGCGGTTTGCCCGGGCAGCTTTGACCCGGTGACGCTTGGCCATTTGGATGTAATCCGCCGCGCGGCCACGCTTTTCGACAGAGTCATTGTCGTTGTCATGATCAATTTTTCAAAACAGCCGGCTTTTACCGTCGAGGAGCGCGTAGGCTTTATCAAAAAAATCACCGCCAGTCTGCCAAACGTCGAGGTAGACGCCTTTTCCGGCCTGCTGGCCGACTATGCGGCAAAAGAGGACGCGACCGCCATTGTAAAAGGCCTTCGCGTGATGTCCGATTTCGAATATGAATTTCAGATGGCGCTCACCAACAGCAGTTTAAATCCGCGCACCGAGACGATCTTCCTGCCCGCGAGCATCGACTACATGTTTTTAAGCTCCAGCATGGTGCGTGAAGTGGCAAGCCGGGGCAGGGATGTTTCAAAATTTGTTCCCGCCGAGATCGCGGAGGATATCCGAAAAAAGCTGTGGAAGTAAGAGCCGGCACCCTGAAATAATAAAGGTAAGGACTGGTGAAAATGAGTATAGACGAGCTTCTTGATTCCCTCGACGATATGATCGACAGCGCCAAGCATGTGCCGCTCTCAGGCGGATGGTGCATTGTCGACGCCGAGAAAGTGCGCGAAATCATCGACGACCTCCGGCTCAACCTGCCGCAGGAGGTTCGCCAGGCGCGTGCCATCGTCGCAGACCGTATGGAGATATTAAAAAACGCCAAAGAAGAATCCGAATCGATCATCAAGCTCGCCGAGGATAAGGCCCGTGCAATCGTTTCACAGGATGAAATTGTGCGCCAGGCGACAAACAAGGGCAACGACATCATTACCGAATCACAGGCCAAGGCCAAGGAAATCAAAAAAGGCGCGGCCGATTTCTCCGACACCTTGCTCAAGCAGACCGAGGAGAATCTGACAAGCGCGCTCAGCGAGCTCAAGCAGGCGCGCCAGGCGCTCAAGGCACCCATGAAACTGTAGCTCTGATGCGGGCCCCGGGTGATCCGCGCCGATTACATTTAAGGATGTACCCGAGCAGCAGGAGGGCGGTGCCGTCCTGCTGCTCGGGAGTTATTGTATATCTATCGCATCATCGTATAAAGAAGAAGCGACACACTTCCGGCAAAATCGGAGGCTTTGAGGCAAGCCAAAAGCAAGGTGGCGTGTCAATTATTTACGCCATCCTTTTCGGGTCTGGGGCTCAAGGCCGATGATTCATTGATTTTCGGAATTTTCGGGGCCTTTTGACCCATATTTGCAAATTTAGTCAAATTATTTGGCAAAAATAGGCCGATTCCATATTGCGCGGCGCATTTCCTTATGGTAAAATTAACTTGGGTTTTATTCAGCTCGAAAGAAGGTGAGCGGAAATTGGCAAAATACCGGTTTTCTGCGAGTAATAAGTCAGGAATTATCAACCGTGGCACTGTCGATGCGGATAGTCTTGATGCTGCGCGGCGAAATCTTAGCCAGCAGGGTCTATTTATAATCGAGCTCGCTGAGTTGCGTTCCACCCCCGGGGACATCGTTCTCGGGTCAAAAAAGCTCAGCCTTAAGGATCTTAGCATTTTTACGCGGCAGTTCTCGACGATGCTTACCGCCGGCGTCAACGCCATCAAGTGCCTGGATATACTATACCAGCAGAACACAAAGGTCAAGGTTAAAACGGTGCTGCGACAGGTATATGACGGTATTCAGCGCGGCCAGACGCTTTCTGAGGCAATGGGCAGTCAACATGACGCTTTCCCGCAGATTCTGATCAATCTGATTGAGGCGGGTGAAACCAGCGGCTCGCTGGATTCCATTCTCGCGCGCTCGGCGGACAGCTTTGAAAAAGACGATAAAATCAAAAGCAGCGCGAAATCCGCCATGATCTATCCAATCATTCTCGCCATCATGACGGTTCTGGTGGTAACATTCCTGCTCACGTTTATCGTGCCCACGTTCTCCAATCTTTTCAGCGGTTACGGAGCCACTCTCCCGCTGCCTACGCGAATTCTGATCGCGCTGAGCGGCTTTCTCAAGCATTATTGGTATCTGGTGATCGCTGTCATAGGGATCATTATATTCCTGATATGGTTTTATCTGAAAACGCCCAACGGACGAATGCATTGGGATAATGCCAAGCTGACCATGCCGATTGTCGGAAAGCTGAACAGGACAATCATCGCCGCGCGCTTTGCACGTACGCTTTCAATACTGCTGCACAGTGGCATTCCGATGCTCAAGAGCCTTGAGATCACAGGCAGGGTGCTCGGAAATGTGGCTTTTGAGCGCATTGTGCTCCAGGTGAGGGACGATGTGCGAAAAGGCACGTCGCTTTCCGCCGCAATGAAAAAGCACAGTGTCTTCCCCCATATGCTCTGTTCGATGATCGGTGTCGGTGAGGAATCTGGTACTCTGGACGATATCCTCGGCAAGACTTCGCTTTTTTACGACGATGAATCCGATACCGCCATGCAGCGTCTTGTGGCGCTGATACAGCCCCTGATGATCGTCATCATGGCAGTCGTCGTGGGCTTCGTCATTCTTTCAGTCGTTCTCCCGATGGTCGGAATGATGAAGGTAATCAGATAAAAAATGGAAAACATTAAAAAGAGGCGGGTGAAATAAATGCTGGCTATCGACATCTGCAGCAAAACGGTGAGCATCATCGACGGTATATACAGCAACGGGTTGCTGCGGGCAAACAACTGCGCGCATGTGGAAATGAAAA
>JARLHS010000161.1 GCA_031292115.1 Clostridia bacterium
AGGCGCCCCGCTCCTGAGACGGATTCTGAATATTCTATTATGCCGTAAGACGTCAGACTGGAGGATCTCATGAAAAAAAATACGCTGCTGTTCCTGCTCAAGCTCACATCCTTCTGGTTTTGGGTGAATTTCCTGTGGGGCGCGATGCTGTCGATCGTGATTCCGTCACAGGTAAATTTCATCGTGGGCAACTCCGCAAAATCAAGCGCGCTGGGCACTGTCTTATCAATCGGCGCGGTGGTCGCCATGTTTACCCAGCCTCTTTTCGGCTCCCTGAGCGACAGATGCAATCTCCGCCTTGGCAGGCGCAGGCCCTTCGTGATTTTCGGAGGCCTGATGTGCCTGATCCCGCTTGGGATGATGGCCTTTACCAAAAGTTTTGTCCTCTACTGCGTCGGCTTTCTTCTTCTGCAGCTTTTCGCCAATATCGCCACCGCGGGTTTCCAGGGCCTGATACCGGATACCGTCAGTGAAAAGGAACGCGGCACAGCGGCAAGCTTTATGGGCGGCATGACTTTTCTCGGCACGATCGCCGGCATTCTGATCTCGGGCAGCTTTGCCGATTCTCATCAATACCCCGTCATCTATCTGGCGATTGCCGTCCTGCTGGTGCTTTGCATGATTATCACCGTGCTCGGCGTCAAGGAAAGCCCGTATGAAAAGCACGAGCCGTTCCAATTGAAAAAGTTTATCCGCACCTTTTATATCAACCCGCATGAGCACCCCGATTTTGTCTGGATGCTCGTCTCCACCTTCTTCATCATGCTTGGCTTCTACCTGCTGTTTTTCTACCAGCAGTATTATATTTCGGACGTTCTCGGCTCCAAACAGCCGGCAACGGATACGACCCTTGTCAGCACCATTATCATCATCGGCGCGGCGGTGGTCTCCGTGCTGGCGGGCAAGTTTTCCGACAAGCTGGGCCGCAAGGCGATCGTCGCGATGTCGGTTTTTTGCATGGCTGTGATGGCGCTGGCGCTCGCCCTGCATGCGACATTTGTCGCGATACTGATCCTTGCCATGGTATTCGGATTCGGTTACGGCGGGTACACGAGCGTTCAGTGGGCGCTGGTGACGGATATCCTGCCGGGCGCGGATGACTCCGCGAAGGATCTGGGCATCTGGGGGATCTCGAGCACCCTGCCGCAGGTGATCGGGCCCATGATCGGCGGGGCGATGATCGCCGCCTATAAAACCACGAATATCTTCTACGGCTACAGGCTGATGTACATCCTAGTGATCGCTTCTCTTGCGGCCGGAGGGCTGATGGTGTATAAAATCAAGAACGCGCGATGAATGCCTTGAGTGCTGAGGTTTAAATTTAATTGCCTGCCGCTGATGAGCCGTGCCCGGGATCTTTGAAAGGGATACGGCAGGATGGAGGCCCCCTATGAAAGTGGAAATGGAAATTGAGCTGCCGGAATACCGGATATACGACATGCATGCGCACTTCCCTGTCAGTCAGGATGACTGGCTTCGCGACTATAATCTGGAATACGAGCGGAAAAACGGGCCTGAAAAGCTTGAAATGCTCAAGAAACAGGCCGAGCTGTCGGGGAAAGACTGGCGTGAGGATTGGTGCTTCCCCGACCCGGGAACGGCATCGTCGGATTTTCACGCGGTTGCCGACGCATGGGCTCTGGAGGTTGATCGATACCACCTCGGCAGAGTCGTGTTTCTTACCGGCGGGGGCAATGAGCTGCTCGCCGGGGCGGTAAACGCTTATCCCGATAAATTCATAGGCTTCGCGCATCACAGCATTGAGGATGCCGACAGTGCCCGACAGCTTGAATATGCGGTGCGCAAGCTGGGCTTGAAGGGCTATAAGCTGCTGGCGCCGCTGATCGGGACTCCGCTCTCGGACCCGAGGTTTGACGACGTCTGGAGCACGGCGGAGAGCCTTGGGATACCGGTTCTAATCCATTTCGGCATACTCGGCGGCGGAGGCGGCATCAGCAACGGCCCGAATATCAGCCCGCTGTCGATACACGACGTAGCCAAAAGGTACCCGAAGCTGCCGATCATCGTCCCGCACTTCGGTTGCGGTTATGTTTTTGAGCTGCTGCAGCTCTGCTGGGCCTGCGACAATGTCTTCGTCGATACCTCCGGGAACAACGAGTGGATCAAATGGGTGCCATGGCCGTTCACGCTTGAGTCGCTGTTCGAGAAATATTATGAGACGGTCGGCCCCGGCAGGATCATTTTCGGCACCGATTCGGAGTGGTTTCCGCGGGGATTCTGCATCCGTTATCTGCTTGACCAGCTGCGTGCCTGCCGCAGGCTGAACATGCCGGAGATGGACATCAAGAAGATTTTTCATGATAACGCCAAGCTGCTTCTCAAGCTGTGAAGGGCATCGGTCAAAGCGGGATGCCGCATGAGCCTTTTGCCGCAGGTTTGAGCTTGCGCGGGCGGAATGGAGCGTCGTAAAAGCATGAATAAGATATTGACCGTGCCCTCGCCAAGGGACGGAAAGGCCGAAGAATATCTGGCGACCGGGAACGAATACGTGAGCATACCCCACGTCGACCCGAACGGCGCGATCGAGCGCATCGGCGTGATCCGCCTTGACTGCGCCAGCCTGATTGAATTCGCCGGCGGCAGCCTTGCCTGCCCGTACGTTGCCCGCGGCGGCGTCAAGCTGAGGCCGTCCGCCCTTCAATCGGGCTATGAATCCGACTGGCTGCCGTGTATCAAGGCGGACTACGGGCAGTTTGAAGCCGAATATATCCTATGCGCACCGGCTGGAAATAAGGGTTTTGTTTACAAAGCCCGCCTTCGGAACAAAAGCGGGGATCTGCTGGCGCTGCGAAGCGGCATTTCGGGCCGGCTTGAAGAGGCAATTAAGACCGTCTACCATTCAAGGCCGCTTAACGCCGAAAAATGCCTGTATCACCACGAATGGACGGATACGCTGATCTTTGAGCTTGACGGCGCCGCCGCTCTCGGCATCTCGGCCGATTCAGGCTTTCACTATCGAATCGACAACGAAGAGCTATCCTATGAAATATTCTTTGATGTGACACTCGAGCCCGGCGGCGAGTTGGATCTGAGCTACTATTTTTCAGTCAACACCGAATCGGACGGGGCAGCCGCCGTCAATATAGACCTTCGCCGCCGCACCGGCGACGGGCTGCTCACCCAGATGAAGGGATGGCTTGCCAAGAGGCGGTGCTCTGTTTCAGACGCGAAGATCGGCTCCATTTTAAACCGAAACCTGTTTTTCTGCCTTTTTTATTCGACGGCAAGGACGATTGACACCGAAGAGCTCGTTCTCATGACCTCCCGCAGCAGCAAATACTACGTGAGCGCCGCCTTCTGGAGCCGGGATTCGCTGCTTTGGAGCTTTCCGGGGCTGCTGCTTGCCGACAGGGAGCTTGCGCGTGAAGCGCTGCTGCTTTGTTTCACAAAATACATCCGCAACGCGGGGATTCACAGCCTTTATATCAACGGAGCCGTGCTTTATCCCGGTTTCGAGCTCGACGAGCTGGCTGCCTATATCATTGCGCTCAAAGGCTATGTTCAGGCGGCGGGCGACACGCAGATTATGAATGAGCCGGCGGTCAAAGATGGGATCCGGCATATTCTTTCACTGCTGGATGCGCATTTCGACCCGGGCACCGGGCTTTATGAAACCGAGCTTGACCCGTCGGACGACCCGGCCCGTTACCCATTCCTCACGTATGACAACGCCGTCGTTATGACAGCGCTCAGATTCCTTTCAGCGCACGGATATGATACCGGTGAGAGAGCGAAGGCGCTCGAGAGCGCCATTTGGGCGAAGTGTGTGATCAAAACGGGATCAGGCGGCAGGTTCGCCTGGTCGACCGACGGGCACGGCAGCCACGAGGCCTATGACGACCCGCCCGGCAGCCTGACGCTGCTTGCCTACTACGGCTTCTGCAGTGCCGGCGACGAGGTTTACGCAAACACCGTTCGGTGGATTTTTTCTGACGGCAACCCCTATTACTACGGTCAGGGGGCCTTTGCC
>JARLHS010000162.1 GCA_031292115.1 Clostridia bacterium
AGGGCGCCGTCGTCAAACAGGGCGCCGTGCTGCCGGAGATGATGGTGCATCAAGGGCCCGCGCGTGTTTTTGACAGCGAGGAAGAGGCGAGCGCGGCCATTCTCTCAGGAAAAATCGTCGCGGGCGACGTTGTCGTCATCCGTTATGAAGGGCCAAAGGGCGGCCCGGGCATGCGCGAAATGCTCACACCCACCTCGTCTCTTGTCGGCTTCGGGCTTGACAACAGCGTCGCGCTGATCACCGATGGGCGTTTTTCCGGTGCAACGCGCGGTGCGGCGGTCGGCCACGTTTCACCGGAGGCGGCAGCCGGCGGCCTTATCGCGTTCATCCATGAAGGCGACCTGATTTCGATCGACATCCCCAGCCGCAGCATTGAGCTGCTTGTCGGTGAAGAGGAGCTGTCAGAGCGCCGCAGCGCATGGGCCGGGGCGCCCGACCGCAGGCTCACGGGCTATCTCAAGCGCTACGCCGGGCAGGTGACCTCCGGCTCCAGGGGCGCGGTGTTTCAATAGAAAACTCTGTGGGCTGCCCGCATGGCAGCATAGTATAGGATTAATCAAGGCATTGAGCAGCACATTCTGTGCCGCTCAATGCCTTTCTTCAATACGCTGTGATCCATTTTTGCAAGGGCGGGGCCGATCCCCGTATTACATCATCGGTGCAAAAAGCTGCAGGACGATCTCCATCACCCTGCCGGGCAGGCGGCGTTTTGCCCATTTGACGGGGTCAATCTGCTGAGAGACTTCCAGCGTTTCAAAAAAATCCGCCTTCATGTCGGAAAGAACCCCGCATTTGCAAAGCCAGACGGCGCATTCAAACTGCTGGTAAAAGCTGCGGTAATCAAAATTCACCGAGCCGACGATGCCCGTTTCGTCGTCGCACACGCAGGTCTTTGAATGGATGAAGCCCGGCATGTATTCGTAGATTTTAACGCCGCTTTGGAGCAGCCGCCGATAATTCGAGCGTGTAACCTTATGCACATACCATTTGTCGGGGATGTGCGGCGTGATGATGCGTACGTCGACGCCGCTCTTTGCCGCGAGGCACAGGGCGGTGTACATTTCGTTGTCGATGATCAGATACGGCGTAGTGATATAGACATAGCGCAACGCGCTGTTGATGAGCTGGATATAGACGGATTCGGAAACATACTCATAGTCGACGGGGCAGTCGTCATACGGCTGTACGAAGCCGGGCTGTACGAAGCCGGGCTTGCTATCAGGCTGCCCACCGCAGGCGCGCTCATCGCAGGTGTGATCACCGCATGTGCGCTCACCGCATGTGCGCTCACCGCATGTGTGCTCACCACATGTGTAGCGGCCGCATTCGAGCTCTTCGCCCGTGATCAGATGCCACATCTCAAGGAACATCACCGTGAGGCTTTCCGCGGCGCCGCCGCGCAGCAGGATGCTGGCATCCTTCCAGTGCCCGTGCGGCCGGATAACGTTGATGTATTCATCGCCGATGTTGATGCCGCCCGTAATGGCCGCCGTGCCATCGATCACGGCGATTTTGCGGTGGTCGCGGTAATTCATGAACTTGCTGGGCACGGGAAGAAATGGATTGAAGGTGCAGATGCGGATGCCCGCGGCGCGCACCACTTTTTTAAAGCCGCGTGACATGTGGTCAAGGGTGCCGACGTCGTCGTAGATGATGCGCACCTCGACCCCGGCAGCGGCTTTTTCGCGCAGCAGCGCGAAGAGCTGATCCCACATCGTGCCCTGCGAGATAATGAAAAACTCCAGAAAAATATATCTCTCCGCCTTCGAGACCTCTTCAAGCAGCGCCTCGAGCATATTTTCGCCCGGCGTCAGCAGACGGGCGTCACCCTCCTCGTAGACAGGCCTGCCGCAGGAGGAAAGAATATACCGCGCCTGCCGCGCGCAGCCCGGGTTGCCGTCACAAAGGCGCTGCAGCGCCTTTGGATCCTGCCGCACATACTCTTTGTTAAATTTTTGTGAAGTCTCGAGCCTTTTTCGGATTCCATGGGATAAATAATGTGTCCCCGCAATAAAATAAATAAGAATGCCGAACACCGGCACGGCGAGGATCACGATCGTCCAGGTCAGCTTGTAGGCAGGGTGGTCACGCCCGTAGACGATCAGCAGCACCACGACGATGTTGATGACATTTACGGCGGTGTAGAAATAGGCCGATCGGGTGTTCAGCGTCCAAACTGCAAAAAAAAGCAGCGAGAGCTGAACGGCGATCAGCGACGCAATGACGGTGGAACGCTTGATTTTAAATCTCATGTAATTCTCCAGCTCTTTGAAGGCGTGGTTATAGGATGGTCAAATACAAGCATACAAAAAGCAAGTATGTTCTGAGCTGCCTGCTCGCGGCCGTTGCCGGCCTTTTGGGGATCGTAGACCCGATCCTCACAAGCCTTCTGGTCGCGCGCGTGATGAATTATCACGCTTTTTCGCGCGCGGCGCCTGTGCTGATCAGTCTGCTTGCCGTTAAGGGAATACGAATCTATGCGAGAATGACGATGGCGAAGCTGCTCGGCAACAACCAGCGTGCGCCGATCATCTGGCTTCAGCACCGCATCGGCAACTGGCTTTGGTGGCTCGAGCCGCTGCTTCACAACTGGGGATGGGCCGGGATGGTCGTAACAAGGCTCTTCGGCAGTACGGGAGTCGCCGCGCAGATGGCTTCCGTTATCAGCTTCATGCTGACCGATCTTTCGGTCTCGTTCGCGGCGGGCACTATCTATTATTTCACGCAAAGCTATCTTTTATCATTTCTTTCGGTGCTGATTCTTCCGACGCTGATCGTCATCCCGTGGTTTACTAGAAAATCACGCAGGATGCGCGGTCGCCCGGAGAGCAGGGCAAATTTCAGCAAATTACGCCGCTAAGTTGTCAGATTTCTTCCGGCGGAGCGTCGTCGGCATGGAGGTACGCTTCTACGAGATGCAGCCTCTCGGTGTCGATCGACCCTGTGAGCTCTATGCCCTGCGGCAGGTATTCGATCCCGTCGACAGCGCCGAAGCGGCGCACGTCGTCAATGAGCGCCGTCTGCGCATAGGGCAGCAGCAAGCGGATGCCTTTGCGATTTACCGGCAGCAGGCGCGCTATCGCGGCGAGCATTTCATCGAAGCCTGTGCCGTCTTTGGCCGAGATGCGCACAAATTTCCTGCCGGCAAGGCCCGGCAGAAGAGCCCCCGTGAAAGGCACGAGGTCGCATTTGTTGAGCAGCACAAGCTGGGGCTTATCAAGGCAGCCGAGCTCTCCGAGGATGCCGTCCGCGACCTCAAGCTGCATCTGCGCCGCGGGATCGGAAAAATCGCAGATGTTGAGGATCAAATCGGCCTGCGCGGCCTCCTCAAGCGTGGAGCGGAACGCATCGACAAGGTGATGCGGCAGCTTGCGGATGAAGCCGACGGTGTCGATGAGAACGATGCTGCGGCCGTCCGGCAGCAGCAGGCCGCGGGAGGTCGGGTCGAGCGTCGCGAAAAGCTGGTCTTCGGCAAAAACCTGCGCGCCTGTCAGCGCGTTGAGCAGCGTGGATTTACCCGCGTTGGTGTAGCCCACGAGCGCCGCGGTCAGCACGCCGTCCTTTGCGCGGCGTTCCCGCAGCAGCTCGCGCCGCTGAGAAATTTCCTTAATGCCCGCTTCGAGCGACAGGATGCGCCTGCGGATGTGGCGGCGGTCGGTTTCAAGCTTGCTTTCACCGGGGCCGCGCGTGCCGATGCCGCCGCCGAGGCGTGAAAGCCCCGAACGAATGCCCGTCAGGCGAGGCACCAGATATTTGAGCTGCGCGAGCTCGACCTGGAGCCGGCCCTCGCCGGAGCGCGCACGCTTTGCGAAAATATCGAGAATAAGCGCCGTGCGGTCGATGACGCGCACGCCGGCAATGTCTTCAATATTCTTGATCTGCGTGCCGGTAAGCTCGTCGTCAAAGATGAGCAGATCGGCTTTTTCGCTGCGGCAAAGCTCCGCGACCTCCCGCAGCTTGCCCGAGCCGAGCATGGTGGCGTTGTCGGGCGAGGGGCGGTTTTGAAGCGCGGTGGCGATCACACTCGCACCCGCCGCCGAGGCAAGCTCTGCGAGCTCGGCAAGCGTGGCTTCGCTGGAATAGCCGTCGCCGCCCGTGCAGATGCCGCAGAGAATGGCCCTTTCCGATTCGGATTCGCTTTCCAAGCGATGCACACTTCCTTTCAAATCGGCCTCCGTGAGGCGCAAGAGTAACCGTTTCTGCCTCACGGCATACTAATAGTAGTGCTTCGTCAACGATACGTGCCGACTTTTCACATCACACTATCGGGGTGCTGTAACCCTCGCGGTTTTGATGTGAGCTTCAGCTGCGGCAGCCATATTACACGAATCTCCAACTAAAAAAGCGATAAAATCGCTTTTTTTCACCGCTTCCGGCGGCGTGCAAAGACAGGTCGTGTTTTTGCGGGATTCGTATCACACAACCGATGATTGGTCGGAACCCTACATTCATTGTTTGTCCTGATTTATATAGTATGCCACAAATTGCTTCCTGCCGCAACCAAATCCTGCCCGGACACCGGAATATCGCGTACGTATGGAGCCCGGATCCTCCAAGCAGCTTTTATACTATTTTCTTTTAATCGGCAGATAAAATCTACCGATTAATACCGCCGCATTTTGCGGCGGACGGCGGCACGCCGCCGAGAAAAGCCGTTCAATACTCATTTTGCAAAAGTGCAGGCACTTTTGCA
>JARLHS010000020.1 GCA_031292115.1 Clostridia bacterium
GCCCCAAGCGCCGCCACGATATAAAACACCGTGCCGCTTTCAAGCGCCCCGTCAAAGATCAGCTCTTTTGAGAAAAAACCATAGAGCGGAGGCACGCCGGAGATCGCCGCCGCCGTTATGACAAAGCAGGTAAAGGTGACGGGCATCCTGCGCCCAAGGCCGCCGAGCTTCTTCAGGTCGGTGGTGCCGGCCTGACGCTCCACAGCGCCGCCCGTATAAAACAGGCAGCTTTTATACATGGCATGGTTGATCATATGAAACAGGCCGCCCACAATCCCCACCGGCAGGGCGGTGCCGATGCCGAGGATCATATAACCCACCTGGCTGACGGCGTGGTAAGACAGCAGGCGCTTGTAATCCTTCTGGATGAGCGCCATCATCACCGCGAACAGGATGGTCGCCGAGCCGAGGATCATCAGCAGGTAGCTCATGGAGGTCCCTGGCTTGAAGTCAAAAAGATCGAGGCATATTCTCGCAAGGAAATAGATGCCGAGCAGCTTTTCCAGCGCCGCGGGCAAAAACGCCATGAATGGGAGCGGCGCATCCGTCGCGGCATCGGGGATCCAGGTGTGGAAAGGCATCGAGCCCGCCTTTGTGACGGCGCCGATCATCAGCAGCACAAAGGCGAATATGCCCCACGAGGTGAGCGGAAGGCTGCTGATCTTATCGATCTCGAGCGTTCCGGCGATATAGCCGGTCATGCCGATGCCAAGCATCATGCACAGATCGGAAAGGCCCACCAGTATGAGCATCTTGACGGAAGTTTTGTACGCACTGCCTCCGCCGGTCATAATCATCGCGAACATCGTCACGAGAAGACCTTCCCAGAAAAACAGCAGCACCACCAGATTATTCGCAAGCACCGCGCCGTTGACCAGCGCGACGGTAAAAAGCAGATAGGCGAAGAACTGCCTGGACATCGCCTTTCCCTTCATGAACACGGTCGAATACAGCACCGTGAGGAAAGAAAAGCCGGAGGCGGCCAGAATGATAAACGCGCTGAAATGGTAGACCCGGAGCGCGAAATCGATTCCGAACCCGCAGAGCGGCATCGTGAACTCAATCACCTTGCCATAAAGGCAGGCGGCAATAATGAGATTGACGGTCACCCCGATAATCGCCAGGGCTTCTTTCGCGCCCTTCACCCTCGCGGGGATAATCAAGGTTACCGCGGCCAGAACCGCAGGCAGAAGAATGATCAGAGGTAAAATGAAGGAATTCATCTGAACGTCACCGCCATCTGCTGAACTATCACATTAACAAAGGAAGACGGATAATAAATCAATATCCCCGAGGCGATCGACAATACGGCAAGCGCTGTAATGGAAGCCAGCATGCTGGCCGAACCCTCCTTCACATTTTGGGTTTTGGCCTGCCCCATGAACAGGGCGGCGAACAGCCTGAGCAGATAGATCATGGTCAGAATCGCACCGAACAGGAACACCAGGGCAATCCACGGGTGCCCCGCTTCCACAGCGCCGTTGAGGACCATGTACTTGCTGAAAAAGCCGCCGAACGGCGGTATGCCCATCACGGAAAACGCGCACAAAAGAAAACACGCGGCCGTAATCGGCATGGTTTTTGCCAGACCGCCGAGCTTGCGGATATCCTTTGTTTTGGCGTTCTGCTCGATAACGCCCGCGCACAGGAAAAGCCCGGCCTTCGATATGCCGTGCATCAGAATATACAGCAACCCGCCCGCGACAGCAAGCTTGCTCCCGACAGACAGGCCCAGGAATATGAACCCGATCTGGCTGATTGTCGAATAGGCGATTATGCGCTTCATATCGGTTTCAACAATGGCAGCGCCCGCCGCTATCAGGGCGCTCACGGCCGCAATAACCGGAACCGCCGTATGCCAGACCTGCCCGATCGTAAAGTTCATTAAAAACAGCCTTGCAAATACGTAGACGCCGATCTTCACAAGCACGGCGGCGTGCAGCAGCGCGGTAACCGGAGACGGCGCCACGCCTGCGTCGGGGAGCCACGAATGCAGTGGCAGCGTCGCGGATTTCGAAAAGATTCCAAAAAGGATTAGGATCACTACGGCATCGGTCAGACTTTTTCCCTTGAGAAGATTCAGATCGAATGTGCCGAACTGCTGATAGATCATAATGAAGCCGATGAGCATCACAAGCGCTCCGCCCACCGTGATCAGAAAGGCTTTGTCGGCCCGCCGGACGATATCCTTATCACGATAGAAACCGATCAGGCGCCAGCAGCAGATGGCTGAAATTTCCCAGAATACATAGATGAAAACAAGGTTGGATGAATAAACGATGCCCATCATCGCGCCGACAAAAAGCACCACGCAGAGATAGTACTCATTTTGGTTGTCATAATGCCTGATGTAGCCCAGTGAATAGACTACAATAATGACCCCCAGAAACGAGGAGGTCATTGCCATAAAAACAGCAAGCCCGTCAGCCAAAAAGCCAAAGCTCATGCCAAGCGGCAGCGTAATGTCGAAATGAAAGGCCTGTCCGCCTATTGCAGCGGGTAAAGCAACGATCGACAACGCAAACGGAACGCATACGAAAATAAGAGCAAGGATATTCCTTAGTCGAGACGAGATCTTTCCTGCAATCGGCATCAAAAAAGCACCGATTATGGGGAAAAAGACGATGAACATCAGAAGGACTTTACTATTCATTCTACTTGTCTCCTAAGCGATGTGATGAAAACAGGGATTGACAAAACATGCGCCGCGGCGAACACCGGTACCCGTCGGAAAAGCAGCCACTCCACCGATTACACATGACAAAACAACCGTCACCTTATCAGGATAGCACGCTCTTGCGGGGCTAACCTCTAAAGTGCGCTTGTCTCTAAGGTGACGGAAGAAATGAGGTGCAATAAATTTACTGCTGCCATGCTTCTCCGTATTTTAGCTACGGATATTGTAACACTGTTTTTATGTCACGTCAATACGTATGCGGCAAATCGACTATATTGCACTGACTGGAATAATCGCCTTGCGGCGCCGTGTCACCGGCCGAACGTCTGCCCCCCGCGGAAGAACGCTTTTGCCAGCCGTTCATAAGATAATGATAACCGGCAGAAACAAAGCATCATCTTTTGCGGGGTGGATTCATTGAGTCAGTTTCTTTGGTTTCTGGAGTTCCCCCAAAACGTTGTCGGATTGCTTTTGCGCATGGCATTCCGGCAGAAGCCGCGCTTACGTTTCAGAGACGCCGTCGTCGTCAATCTGGGTGGCTCGTGGGGCGCCTTCACTGTCTGCGATTCCATATTCACAGATGAGACGTATTTCAGGGACGATACCATCCTCCGGCATGAATACGGCCACAGGATGCAGTCGCAGAGGCTTCTGATTTTTTACCTTTTTGTGATTGTCATCCCGTCGCTTGTCTGGGCCGGCTGTTTTGAAGGCTACCGGCAGAAGCATCAGGTTTCGTACTACTCCTTTTATACCGAGGCATGGGCAAACAAGCTTGACCATGTTACGGATTTGAAATAAACACGATCCTGCATGGGGTATTTCAAGGCACAACTTTCAGCACAGGCTGCACAGACCGCACACTCCCCTTCCAAGAGGAAGGGGAGTGTGCGGCAACAGCCTCTATTTAACGTTTCAGACTGCTATTTTTCTATAAAAAGGATGCCGAGCGTATTGGGGCCGCAGTGCGAGGTGATGGTCGCACCTGCGTGCGTCTCCGTTATTGCATCGAAATGCAGATGCTGCTCGATACGCGCGCGCACGATTTCCACCTGCTCCCGGCTGTTGCCGGTGTGCGTAATAAATATCCTGTCTGTGCGGATATCCTTCCTGCCTCCAAGCTGCGCATCGACGTATTCCTCGAGCACCCTTATCAGCAGGCCGCGGAATTTCTGACCCACCTTCATATTGCCGCCTTCCACGAAGATCGTTGGCTTGATCTTGAGCATATTCGCGCCCAACAGCGTGACGCTCGAGCAGCGGCCGCCCTTTTTCATGTAATCAAGGTTGTCGAGAATAAAGCTCGCGCGCACCTTCGGGGTGATCTGCTCAAGCTCGCGCGCAATTTCCTGCGCGCTCATGCCGCTGCGCGCCATGATGGCCGCGTTGAGCACCACATGCCCGTTGCCTGAGGAAAGGTTGCGTGAATCCACCACATAGACGCCGCCGACTTCCTCAGCCGCAATCTTTGCATTTTGGTATGTACACGACATATCAGCGGAAATCGTCACGCAGACCACTTCAAAACCCTGCTCGCGCAGGCCTTTGAAGCATTCCGTAAAATCACCGACCGACGAGCCCACCGTCCCCGGCAGCACGCCCGTTTCTTTCACATATTCGTAAATCTTCTCGGATGTTATCTCTCCGGTATCCCGGTAAATCTTACCACCCAGATTGACATACAGCGGAACGATGTCGATATGATACTCCTCGAGCAGTTCGGGAGAAAGGTCGCAGGTGCTGTCCCCAACTATCCTGATCGGCGGCATAATGTTACATCCCCTCTTCATTTTCCCCGGGTTCTTCGCCCGCGACAGTCTCTTTATACAGCAAAGACCGGTTGACACCGGTGACTTTTGCGACGGCTTTAACTGCCTGCGCGTGACTTTGGCCCTGTTCAAGCCGGGCGCGCACCATTTCCACGGCGGCCTGTTCGTCAGGCTCCTCCTGTGAGGGATCGTCCTTTTTTCCTTCGATGACAAGCACGAATTCGCCCTTTGGGTCGTTTTGCCTATAATATTCGCACGCCTGGGAAAGGGTCGTGCGGATTATTTCCTCATGCATCTTGGTCATTTCACGCGCGATTGCAATGCGGCGGTCGCCTAGTGCTTCGAGCAGATCCGCAAGCGTCGCCCTGAGCTTGTGCGGCGCCTCATAAAAGACCATGGAACGCCGTTCCCCGCAGATATCTTCGAGATGTTGCCGCCGGCTCCGGTTGCCCACACTGAGAAACCCCTCGAAGCAGAATCTCCCGCACGGAAGCCCCGACGCCGCGACGGCCGCGACGGCTGCGCACGGCCCGGGTATGACGATCACCGCGATGCCGCTTTCGGCGCAAAGTGCCACAAGCTCCTCCCCCGGATCCGAAACCGCGGGCATGCCCGCATCCGTCACCAGCGCACAGCTCTCCCCCGCAAGGATGCGCGCCGCAATTTCCCCGCCGCGCTGCCTGCGGTTGTGCTCATAGTAGCTCACCATCGGCTTTTTCAGCCCCAGATGATTGAGCAGCTTGAGCGTCACACGCGTATCTTCTGCGGCGATAAAATCTGCCTTTGCAAGCACATCGGCGGCACGCGGCGAAAGATCGCCAAGATTACCGATCGGCGTGCCAATCAAAAAAAGCTCGCCCTGCAACCGCGATCCCTCCCCTGGATTGTGGATGAATTCTCCCCCGGTACCTCTGTGATGATCTATTCCCGCGGCAATTCATTGAAAATTTCTGTTGAGCAACTCCGGCGCCACAGCCGTATCGGCGCGCACTCCCTGATAAATGCGCCGCATCTCCTGCGAGATGCCGCCGCCCTGCTCCAAAAGCAGCACGGGCTCCACGTCAAGCCCGGTATGCGCCCCGCGTTTGCCTTCGACAAGCACGAGCCATGGCCGCGTTTGAGCCCTTTGCTGCACCATTCGCAACCTCTTCGGCTCGATTCCGCAGCTGCGCATCAGCGCAAGACACTCGGCCAGACGCTCGGGCCGAAGGCACAGGGAAAGGCAGCCCCCGTTTTTCAAAATCTTCGCCGCACGCGAAAGCATGCCGCCAAGTGCCGCGCACTGCTCGCTGCGTGCGATGCGCGCCGCTTCGCTTTTGCTCTCGGCTCCGCTGCCCAGACGCCGGTAGGGCGGGTTGCAGACGACCCGGTCATACGACGCCGCTCTCAACCGCTCGCAGGTAAGATAATCGCCGCAGATCACGGTTACGGAGTCTTGCAGCCCGCAGAGCGCCACCGAGCGCTCCGCAAGGAGTGCCGCGTCGGGCTGTATCTCGACGGCATCAATGTGAAAGCTGCAGCCCGAGCGGCACCACAGCAGCGGGATAATGCCGCAGCCGGTGCCGAAATCGCAGGCGTTCTCGCCGGCGCGCGGCGCGGCGAACGACGCAAGCAAAATGGCATCGTGCCCGAATGTGTGCTCTGCATCGGTAATCACAATCAGGTCGCCGCCGAGGCGTTCAAGCTTTTCGCCTTCCTGCAGCATTCCGGAGCCCCCGATATTCAAAAGGTTTTTTGTGGCGGCTGCACCGCCGGGGCACTCTTATGGCGGCAGATCGGTACAGCACATCATCCTGCCGTTTCGCCATAATCGTATTGATATCGCCGCGCGAATGTTTTGCTTGACAAAACCGCGCATGACCGGTATTCCTTCGGCGATAATGCGAGTCTCAATTTAAAAGGTGATAAAACCATGATAAATCCGTGGCAGGTGTGGTTGCC
>JARLHS010000163.1 GCA_031292115.1 Clostridia bacterium
CCGTCACCGTGATCGGGAGAGACGATTACAGGCGCAAGGTCTGGCCGCTGGCGGCTTCGGCGCTGCTGTATGTCGGCCGCTCCACGGGCAGGGAGCTCGGGCGATTCGGGATCCGCACCATCGGCGACCTTGCCTGCGCACGCCCGGAATTCCTTTCGCAGCGGCTCGGAAAATGCGGCGAAACGCTCTGGGCATTCGCCAATGGCTACGATCTTTCACCTGTCTCAGCCGCGGGCGCGATGCGCACGATCAAAAGCATCGGCAACAGCATGACCACCCCGCGCGACATCGAGAACGAGGAGGAGGCGTGGCGGGTGATCACCGCGCTTTCCGAGAGCGTGGCGCAGCGGCTCAGGGAAAACGGGCTGCGCTGCGTGACGGTGCAGCTCAGCCTGCGCGATACGGAGCTCGTCTGGCGTGAGCATCAGGCAAAGCTTGCCACGCCCTGCTGCACGACGGATGAGCTGGCCGCGAAAAGCATGGAGCTGCTGCGCGAGAGCTATGATTTCCGCCGCCCGCTGCGCTCGCTCGGCGTGCGTGCCTGCAGCCTGTCCGATGCCTCGAGCGGCGTGCAGCTTGCGTTTTTTGACGATACGGTGAAGCGCGAACGGCACGAAGCGCTCGAACGCAGCGTCGACGGCATCCGGAAGAAATACGGCCGGCTCGCCGTGCAGCGCGCCGTATTGCTTCACGACGACCTCACGCACGAAGGCGCGCCCGCCATCCATCTTTGCAGCCCGACGGCATGAGGCCGCCGTCGTGAAAAAAATTGAATTTTTTGCCCGGATATGTTAAGATTAATAAACTGAAAGGGGATGATTTGCGGCGATGAAACCTTTTATGCTGCCCAAGGGGTTCCTTCTGGGGGCGGCGACTGCCGCCACACAGATCGAGGGCGGCGACAAAAACAACAACTGGTACGATTGGTGTACCCGCGGCAAGATCCGCGACGGCACCTCGTCTCTGCGTGCAAACGACCACTGGAACCGCTATAAAGAGGATATCGGGCTGATGAAGCAGCTTCATATAAAAGTCTACCGCATGGGGCTCGAATGGAGCCGGATCGAGCCGGAAAAGGGGCAGTTCAGCCCCGCGGCGATCGAGCATTACCGCGATGAAATCAAGACGCTTCTTCGCGCGGGCATCCGGCCGCTTGTCACACTGCACCACTTCACGCATCCGCTTTGGCTCTGCCGTGAGGGTGAGTTTGAAAACGCCTCGGTCGTGCAGTATTTCGAGCGCTACGTGCGCTATGTGGTGGAGCGGCTCGGCGACCTTGTAAGCGAATACATCACGATCAACGAGCCAAACGTTTATGTGGGAAACGGTTATTTTTTCGGGAGCTGGCCGCCGGGGAAGAAGAGCCTGCGCCTGATGGTGAAGGTTTATAAAAACATGACGCTGTGCCACATCGCCGCCTACAAGGCCATCCATGAGGTGCGCCGGAAGATGAAATTCCCCGGCAAAACGATGGTGGGCGTGGCAAACCATGTCTGCATCTTTGTGCCCTATGACCGGCGCAGCCCGCTTGACCGCATCGCCGCAGCTGTGGCGCGTCTGGTGCTTCAGGACAGCGTCGTCGCGATGATGACAAGGGGCGAGGTGCCGCTGCCGCTGCGCCCGTTTATTCACATGAAGCGCGGAGATTACTATGACTTTATCGGAGTGAACTATTACCAGCGCCGGGCCATGCACTTTCGCGGCTTCAAAGACGATGTGCTGCCCGACGTTCCGAAGAACGACCTCGGGTGGGAAATCTACCCCGAAGGGCTCGAAATGCTCTGCAGAAAATATTACCGCAGATACCGTGTGCCGATTTGGATTACCGAAAACGGCACCTGCGACAATACCGACAGCTTCCGCGCGCGCTATATCGCCGATCACCTCGCGGCCGTCAAGCGCGCCGCCGACGGGGGTGCGAAGGTCGAACGCTACTATCACTGGTCCATTATCGATAATTTCGAATGGGCCGAAGGGGAATCCGCGCGCTTCGGGCTGATTTACTGCGATTATGAAACGCAGCGGCGCACCGTCAAAAAAAGCGGCCGCATTTACGGCGAAATCTGCGAAGCCGGCGGCGTTACCGAGGAGATCGCAGTCGAAATCGAAAACGCGTAATACGTATGGAAAATGGTATAAGCGGAGCTTTCCATCGGATGCCCGGCTGTGCCCGGCCGGGGAAGAGCCGCCTCCTTTGAGCAGCGTGCCGCACTTTACGCGCAGGCAGGCTGCCAATATCCTCACCGGCATAACGGGAGGTCGGCAGCCTGCTTCGATGTGTTACAAACGCGGGCTCGGCCGGCGGAGACGGCCGATATCCAAAAAGCCGACCGCCGGCCAGCCGCACCCGGCCGAAGGGGGGGGCGCCATGACCGGCTGCGGCTGACCTTACGGGCAGCCCGGGAGGGCCTGCATCACGCGGCTTCCGCCGCATCGATGGCGTCAAGCAGCCGATCCTTGCGCTGTACGCCCACCATGCGCTCGATCACCTTGCCGTGCCTGAGCACGATGAGCGTGGGGATGCTCATCACACCGAAAGTGGCGGCCAGCTCCGGGCTTTCATCCACATTGACCTTTGCGATGACGGCGGAGCCCGAAAGCTCTCGCGCGAGCTCCTCGATGACCGGCGACTGCATCCTGCAGGGGCCGCACCACGGTGCCCAGAAATCAATGAGGACGGGCTTGTCGGCCTCGAGTGCCGTCTGTGTGAAATTTAACGAATTCAGTTCTGTTACGTACATAATCCATGCTTCCTTTCCTGTTGCTCTGAGCCTATTGTAGCCTTTTCCCGCGGGGTCTTCCGTGACTTTATCACACAATTCAGCGGTTTTTAAACGGCACCGTTTCAGATATGCGGCGAATCGCATCTGATTTTGATGCGCTGTTAAGCCCGTTATGGGCAAATGATCATTATAGGAGGAAATCAAACATGATCGAGGTTAAAATTCTCGCAGGCGTCTGCGGTTTTGTTACGACCGTCATGGCCGATTCCGAAGACCAGCAGACGGCATCGCTCAAAATCATCACCGATTGCCCCAACTACAAGCCGCTTGAGACCGAGCTTACCGAAGCCGATGCGTTCGAGGAATGCTTTAAAAAGACGGGCGAAGGCACGATCTATGGGATCTGCCGGAAATACGGCAAACACGCGGCCTGCCCGGTGCCGTGCGGCATCGTCAAGGCCGTGGAGGCCGCATGCGGGCTCGCATTGCCAAGAGATGCGCTCATCGAGGTCAAAAAGGCACAGCCGTGACGGCGCCGCGCGAAAACCGGCAAACAGGCAATGGGCCGGGTTCCCGTTTGTGCGGGCGTGGGAAAATGCCTTGCATGTCGATAAGGTGTTGAGCGCTTAGCAAAATGTACAAAGATATTTTTCCTGCGGAGTAGGCAAAACGGGGGCGCAATGGGAAGCAGGTAAAAGTTTTGTGCAACCTGGTTTCGAAATTGGGTTTATCGACAGTCCGGGGGCGGCTTCCATGCCGCCCCCGTCCGTTATCGTGCCTTGTCCGCTCACGGCGTACAAGATGCGGTTGCAAAACATCCGTGCTTCTGCTAATATGGTAATAATGGTAATGTGATCATACGAATCTCCGATTAAAAAACATGCTACGCTTTTGCGAGATGCGTATTAAACGGCTCTCCTGGCGGCTACCGCCGCCAGATGCCGCAAAGCGGCAGGTGTTAGACTGCGGAATGATAGCCGCAGTTTAATGGGAGAATCGTATAAGAAGGGGGCGCAGGGCGATGTGGGTTCGTGCGGAGCTCAAGGCGCGCGCAAGGCTTGTGCTTGGCCATAATTACTGGGATGGCGTGGGCACCTCGGTGGTAACCGGGCTGATTGCCGGCATTCCGGTCATGATGGTCTCCTATTTGTTTGTCATTTTCGATATCATCCTCTTATCGGCGACTTATTACGGGGGTGCCGAGGTTGGCGACACGGCCGTTCTGATCACGTCGCACTCCGAACTTCTGATGACGACGCTGCTCATCCTGGTAGTCATCGTCGAGCTGGGGCTTATCATGGCGGCAATCATTCTTTTTACACTGCCGCTGACCGCAGGACTGATGCACTATTTTAACCGCGCGGCCGGTCTGCGCGGCAGTTTCGGCGATATTTTCTATGCGTTCAGAGAGGGCCGTTATGTGAAGGTTACGGGCGCGATGGCGTGGCGCCTGCTTTTCACCTGGCTGTGGACGCTGCTCTTTTATGTGCCGGGTATTGTCAAGGGCATCGCCTACAGTATGGTGCCGTTCATCCTCAGCGACAATCCCGGCATCGGCGCCCGCCGGGCGCTCAGGCTCAGCGTCGAGATGACGCAGGGCCACAAATGGCGGATCTTTGTGCTCATGCTTTCATTCCTCGGCTGGATCCTGCTCAGCATGTGTACGTTCAATATCGGGCTGCTCTTCCTTTACCCCTATCTCTACGCCACGTATGCCGAGCTGTACGCGACACTGCGTGCCCAGGCGCTCCAAAAGGGCATAACCTCCGTGGAGGAGCTCTGCCTGCTGAGCCGATAAACCTGTGCAGCATGGGGCGGCCTATCTGTTAGAACGGGAAAGGGTATGGTGCATGATGAAATTTTCAAAGATTCTCGCGCACAGATTTCACAGCATGATCCTTGCGGGAATGCGTTTTCCGCTGACGGTGCTTTTCCTCGCCGCGCTTGCGGTATCCAACATAATGTCTGTGCAGGGCAGCCTCGACTGCAGCAGGGAGATATACGCTTTCGCCTTCGGCGCTCTGCTCTGCGCGGCGGCTCAGATGCTTTATGAACGTATCGCGGGGCCGCAGTGGAGGCGCCTTGCGCTTCTTGCGGCGGGCGCCGTGCTTACGGGCGTTTATTATCTCGTCGTGCGTATGCTGCCTTCGATCGGGACTGAGGCGTCGATCCGCACCGCTTCGTGGCTCTTTGCCGCGGTCATCGCGTTCATCTGGCTGCCTTCGGCCTTCGGCGCCGAGCGCTTCACCGATTGCTTTACGACGTTTTTCAAGTCGTTTTTTGTGTCGGCCTTTTATTCGGGCGTACTTTTCGGCGGGGTTTCGCTGATCCTTGCCGCGGTGGACACGCTGCTTTTCGGGATTGACACAAGGTGTTATGGCTACACGGCGGTTGTGATCTTCTGGTTTCTTGCGCCCGTGCTGCTCCTTTCGATGATCCCGCGCTTTAATTCCCCGGAAGATACTGTCGCGGCCATGAAGGGGGCGCAGGTGCCGAAATTCCTTGAAACGCTTCTCTCCTACGTGCTGATCCCGATCGCGGCGGTTTACACGCTTGTGCTGCTGATTTATATCGTCAAATCACTCGGAGATATCCTTCAGAATAACCTGCTCGACCCGCTGATTATTTCGTATTCGGCGGCGGTGCTGGTGCTCTACCTGCTCGCCTGCGGCGTCAAAAACCGCTTCGCCTCGGTTTTCAGGCTTGTCATGCCAAAGGTGCTTGCGGTGATCGTCCTGTTTGAGCTTGTCTGCGCGTTCCTCAACATGCTCATCGGCGGAGTCACGCTGCCGCGATATTTCATCCTGCTTTACGGCGTCTATGCCGTGGCGGCAGCACTCGTGCTCAGCTTTGCGTCCCCGCGCCGCACAGGCGCCGTCGCGGCGATGGCGATCGCCTTCGCGCTCTTTTCCACCGTGCCTCCCGTGGATGCCTTCACCGTCAGCCGCGTGAGCCAGACCGTGGTGCTTCAGTCGACACTCGAGCTCAACGGCATGC
>JARLHS010000164.1 GCA_031292115.1 Clostridia bacterium
ACGTACCCGTTTTCCGGGAAGCTGGTTTGCAGCATCTGTGGTAAAAACTATCGACGCAAAGTTACGCACACCGGCCCGGTTTGGATTTGTGACACATATAACACGCTCGGTAATGCAGCCTGCGCATCAAAGCAGATACCTGAAGATGTGCTTTTCAAAGTTACCACAGAGACTCTCGACACTGCTGATTTCAATGAGCAGGTCTTTTTCGAACATGTAAAAAGTATACAGGTATGTGCCAACAACATACTCCTCTATCGTCTGAGCGACGGTAGTGAGGTCGAAAAGCACTGGAAGGACCGTTCACGAAGTCAAAGCTGGACAGATGAAATGAAAGCTGCTGCCAGGCAGAAAACCCTTGAGAGAAGGAAAAATCAATGCCAAAAGTAACAGTAATACCTCCGACCATAAACCCATTGACGCATTTGCCATCCGTAACAGCAAAAAAACGCCGCGTTGCAGGATATGCCCGCGTTTCAACCGACAGCGATGAGCAGTTCACCAGCTATGAGGCGCAGGTCGATTATTACACGAAATTCATTCAGTCAAAGCCGGATTGGGAGTTTGTGAAAGTATACACTGACGAAGGTATCTCAGGCACCAACACGAAAAAGCGTGAAGGTTTTAAGAAGATGGTTGCCGACGCACTTGCCGGGAAAATTGACCTGATTGTTACCAAGTCAGTCAGCCGGTTTGCCCGTAACACCGTAGACAGTCTGGTGACCATTCGAAAGATGAAGGAGAACGGCGTTGAGTGCTATTTCGAGAAGGAGGGCATTTATACTTTTGACGGCAAAGGCGAGTTACTTATTACCATCATGTCTTCGCTAGCGCAAGAAGAAAGCCGGTCCATCTCTGAGAATGTTACCTGGGGCCAGCGTAAGCGTTTTGCAGACGGTAAAGTCAGTATGCCGTATAGACGTTTCCTTGGCTACGAAAAGGGAGAGGACGGTCGACCGGTAATCGTCGAGAAGGAAGCATCGATTGTTAAACTTATTTATCGGCTTTTTCTTGATGGCAAAACTTCGTCTGGCATCTGTAAATACCTCGAAAGTCTGAGTATTCCGTCGCCGGGCGGCAGCAGCAAATGGAGCAAGACGACGGTGGACAGCATCCTCACCAACGAGAAGTACAAAGGTGACGCGCTTCTTCAGAAAAAGTTTACTGTGGACTTCCTGCAGAAAAAGCTGAAGCCTAATGAGGGCGAGGTCCCGCAGTACTATGTGGAAGGCAGCCACCCGGCCATTATCAATCCCGATGAATGGGATCATGTGCAGGTCGAATTTGACAGACGTAAGCAGCTCGGACAGGCCTACAGCGGAAAGAGCATACTTTCCACCAAACTGGTTTGCGCCGATTGCGGTGGCTACTACGGACAGAAGGTATGGCACTCCACTGACCAGTACCGCAGAGTGATATGGCAGTGCAACAGCAAATTTGATAACGGAAAGAAATGCGGCACTCCGGTTCTTGATACCGATACCATTCAGGCGATGTTCATCAAGTCATATAACCGACTGATGGAGAAACGGTCTCAGGTTATTGCGGACTGTGAATTGATGCGCCGGAGCCTCACGGATTTTGATGCGCTCGATGCTGAAATCGCCCACCAGCTTGAGGAAACCGAGGTCGTGGCAGAACTGGTCAAAGCGGCGGTCAAGGAAAACGCTTCTACCGTGCAGTTGCAGGATGAGTATTTGAAAAAGTACAGCAGCCTGAATATTCGTTACGAAGAAGCGGTCGGTGAGCTTGAAAAGCTTAAAGACGAGCGAACCTTGCGCCAGCAGCAGGACAAGGCCATGGCACTGTTCATTCGAACGCTTAAAAAACAGCCGCTATACCTTTATAAATGGGACGACACCATTTGGACGGTCATGGTTGAAAAGGGCATCGTTCACCGAGACAAACATATCACATTTGTTTTCTACAATGGAACGGAAATTGAAGTCGGGGCTGAATAGGCTCCGGCTTTTTCTTTACTGAGGTATAATTAAAAAGTGCACACGGTAACGACCTTTAATTAAAAGGTTCATACCGGCAAAATTGAAACAGACCCTGCAGCAGTGATTTGACCACCGCCGCAGAGCCTGTTTTCGTTAAAAAGTATCGAGAAAGCCTTGTAAATAGCCACTTTGTCAGTAAAAAACTGAACGCCTATCCTGATACACATTGTATCAAAATAGGCGTTCAGTTATGGTGCGGGTAACAGGAATTGAACCTGCACAGTCTTGCGACCACAAGAACCTGAATCTTGCGCGTCTGCCAGTTCCGCCATACCCGCATATGCTGTTTTGATGAAGGAAAGCTCATTCTTCTGTCAGGGCCCCGCCGTAAAGACGGGGCCCGCGATTTTATGGTGCGATCGACGGGACTTGAACCCGTACCCAATAATGGACACGCCCCTCAAACGTGCGCGTATGCCAATTCCGCCACGATCGCATATATGCACCCTGCGATGCGATGATTATTATAACATCAACCTCTTGTGCTGTCAACCTTAAATTCAACATTTCCCACGATTTTTAGCAAGCTCCGACCGCCGCTATGCCTTCCGGAGGATCATGGGGCCTTCATACGGTTTCAGAAGCTCCGTGATCTCCCCGCCCGAAAGCCAGCTGTGGAAATCGCCGCGTGGTATAATCGCCGGCATACGGTTGTGAACGGCTTCTACGGCTCCGTACGGCGCGGTGGTGATGATCACGAATCGGAAGTCCCTTTCACCGTCTTTGCCCATTACAGGCTGCCACAGCGCGGCCATATAAAAAACAGGAAGGCCCTCGCAGATGAATCTGTATTTTTGCTTTTTGGAATCCCATTCGTAAAAGGCCGTGGCGGGCACAAGGCAGCGGTTGCCGAGAAAAGGACGAAAAGCCGGCCTTTCCTGAAGGCTCTCGCCGCGGGCGTTGAAAAGCACGCGCCCGGAGCCTTCAAAAGGAAAACCCCATTGAAGCAGCGAGGCTTTGCCGTTGGGGCCGACCACGGGCGCCTGCATTTTAGGAAAGTAATCCCCTTTGAGACGATCTCTGACAGGGGTGCCGTAACGCCCCGTCAGTTGGTTTGCGAGCTCGCGGAGCTCTTCGATATCTTCGCTGAAACTAAGCTCAAAGGTGGCGCACATGCGGCATTTCACCTCCGCCGTAGAATTTCGCAAAGGGCTTTCCTGCCGTGTACGGAAGGCAGGGGAGGGGAGAAGTGATTTCAGCGGTCTTCAAAGACGATCTTAACGCCCTGCGGGCTGTCTTCAAGTGTGATTCCGCGCGACTTGAGCTCGTCGCGGATCGCGTCAGCCGTTTTAAAATCATGGCTTTTGCGTGCCTGCTGGCGTTTTTCCACCAGTGCCTCGATCTCGGCGTTGGCCGACTGGCGCTTGCGGCTGTAGAGCAGGCCGAGCACGCCGCAGAGCTCGTCAAGCAGTGCAGCCGCGCTGCGGATTGCGTTTTTGGAAAGGCTTGCGCCTGCGCCGGTACGGATATTGATTTCTTTCACAAGATCAAATACGGCGGCAATCGCGTCGGCGGTGTTGAGGTCATCCTCCATCGCCTCGATGAAGCAACGCCGGTATTCATCGAATTGTGCGGGGGCTTCATCCGTATTGTTTTCGTCTTTTGCGCCCTGCAGCAAATAGTCGAGGTTTTCTCGGCAGGTGTAAAGGCGGCCGAGCGCGGAAACGGCCTGCTCGATAATCTCGGGGCTGTAGTTGATCGGGCTGCGGTAGTGGGCCGAGAGCATCAGAAAGCGGATGGGCTCGTAACCGTATTTTTCAGAAATTTCCCGTACGGTGAAGAAATTGCCTGCCGACTTCGACATCTTGCGGTTGTCGATGTTGAGATAGCCGTTGTGGAGCCAGAAGCGCGCGAATTCGCAGCCGTTGGCGCATTCGCTCTGCGCGATTTCATTCTCGTGATGCGGAAACACCAGATCCTGCCCGCCGCAGTGAATGTCGATGGTTTTGCCGAGATAACGCCTTGCCATGGCGGAGCACTCGATGTGCCAGCCCGGGCGGCCTTCGCCCCAAGGGGAGGGCCAGGAGGGCTCGCCGGGCTTCGCGCCCTTCCAGAGCGCGAAATCCATCGGATCCTCCTTGACTTCATTCACGTCAATGCGAGCGCCGGCTTCAAGATCGTCGATCGGCTGGTGGGAAAGCTTGCCGTAGTCTTCAAAACGGCGCGCCCTGAAATAGACGTCGCCGCCGCCTTCATACGCAAAGCCTTCTTCAACTAGAGAAGCGATCAGCGCGATGATTTCATCGATATTTTCCGTCGCGCGCGGGTGAATGTCGGCTTCGCGCACGTTTAGGCCGGCTGCGTCAGTGCGGTATTCCGCTATGAAACGCTCGGCGAGCGCGGCGACGGTGACGCCCTCAAGGTTTGCACGGGCGATCATTTTATCGTCAATGTCGGTGAAATTCTGTACAAAAAGCACCTTATGGCCGCGATATTCGAGATAACGGCGCAGCACGTCGAAAACGGTAAGCGGCCGTGCGTTTCCGATGTGGATGAAATTGTAGACGGTAGGCCCGCAGGCGTAGATTCTGACCGGCTCGCCGAGCGGGGTGAACTCTTCTTTTTTTCGTGAAAGGGTGTTGTAAAGCTTCATGGCTGCTTTTCCTCCCTAAGGCTGTTTATTTCATGCTGCAGCTCGTCGAGCCGCGCGTAAAGCCTGCAAAGCTCCTGCGAAAGGGGATCGGGGATGTGGATCTGGTCGAGGTCGGAGCAGACGCGGATGCCGTTGCGTTTGACGATGCGCGCCCTGTCGCCCGCGACCGTGGAATCCGGCGGCACCTCGCTGAGCACCACGGCGTTCGCGGCGACCTTGGCGTTGTCGCCCACCTTGAAGGGGCCGAGAATCTTCGCGCCGGAGCCGACCATGACGTTGTTGCCTAGCGTCGGGTGGCGCTTGCCTTTATCCTTGCCCGTACCGCCGAGCGTCACACCCTGATAGAGCGTGCAGTTATCCCCGATCTCCGCTGTTTCACCGATTACGACTCCGGAGCCGTGGTCGATGAAGAGGCCCTTCCCGATCTTCGCCGCGGGGTGGATTTCGATGCCTGTAAAGAACTTGGAAGTCTGAGAAACAAAGCGCGCAAAGGTAAACCGCTTGTGGCGGTAAAGCCAGTGCGAAAAATGATAGGCCGTAACGGCGTGCAGGCCGGAGTAAAGGAAAAACACCTCGAAGTTTGAGCGAGCGGCGGGGTCGCGTTCCCTGATCGACCGGATATCGTCCCGTAAACGGTTAAACACTGACAAAAACCCCCTGTGAAGTGATTCAGACGCTGAAAAGATCCGCCTCCGGCAGCATGTGCTTACTGCCGGAGGCGGATTTCCGCGGTTCCACTCCGATTTTTCCCTTTTATGGCGATAACGGCGCCTGCCGTGGAGCAATACTCGGGGCGGCTCCCCCTTTGGTGCTCCGGGCTCGCGGGTGCATTTCGCCGCGGTCTCGCTGCGGGTGTTTTCAGCCAGTGACCCCCGCTCTCTGAAACGACATGCACGGTTACTTCTCCCGTATCCTTGCCCCTGCCTGCTCCGGGCTGATACACACCCAAAGGCGTGAAAAAAGGCCCCGGCGCACGCTATATCCTACTGATATGATTGATACATCACGATGATCCGATACATCATAACCGTGATGTATCAAGACGGGCGAAACGCCATGGCGCGTGCGATTTTTCGCTGCGCGAAACGCACATGCGCAATTTATAAGACAATATTGTCTTATAAATATTATATTCCTGTTATTTGTAAGTGTCAATATATTCGCGATAGGCCCAGACATATTGTATGCCCGAGATGATCGTCAGCGCGGCGGCGATCCAGAGCAGGATCTGCCCCGTCAGCGCGAGCGGCGCGGGCGCGGCGCCGAAGAGATTAAAAAGCAGAATGGCGATAATGGCGACGATTTGGCTCACCGTTTTGGTCTTGCCCCAGATGTTGGCTGCGATTACCGTGCCCGACCCGGCCGCGATAAGACGCAGCGAGGTGACAAGAAATTCGCGGGCGATGATAATCATCGCAATCCACGCGCTGGCGAGCCCCATCTGAACAAAGCATACAAGCGCGGAGG
>JARLHS010000165.1 GCA_031292115.1 Clostridia bacterium
CTGAGCCATGCCTTGCACAGTGTCGTCCAAACAGAACACTTCGGACTGGGGAGGAAATCTGCGGTGTCGGTGTCTGTACGGCTGTCGCACAGCGAAAGGCCGTGAGCGCCGTGAGGGAAAATGTGCAGTTCAAACGGCACGTTGTGGTCACGCAGCGCTTGGGCCAGCAGAAGTGCATTCTGCACCGGTACGACATCGTCGTCGAAGGTGTGCCAGATAAAAGCTGGTGGTGTGCCCGGTCCTACCTGCTTTTCAAGTGAAGTCTTTTCCAGCAGGCCGGCGGGTGCATCTGTTCCAAGTAAATTGTCGAACGAGCCTCTGTGTGCAAAGATGCCGGAGGAAATCACCGGGTAACAGAGAATCATCGCGTTCGGTCGGTTTTCGCCTGCCGCGAGCTTGAGCGTTTCGGCGATGAAGGGCTCCTGCCATAATGTGCCGAGGGAACAGGCGAGGTGGCCGCCCGCAGAAAAGCCGCAAACCGCAATTTGCTCGGGATCCACGTGAAACTCCTCCGCATGCCGACGAACAAAGGCCATCGCAGCCGAAAGCTCGAGCAACGCCTGCGGATATCGCGCGGGGGCGAGGCTGTAGCGTAGCACAAACGTGTTATAGCCGCTCGCCGCAAAATTCAGCGCGACGGGTTCGGCCTCGCGGTCGGAGGTAAATTCGTAGCCGCCGCCAGGGCAGATGACGATTGAGGGAAATTTGCGGTCGGGGTCGACCTCCGGGGTGTTGTCGGGGCAATAGGAGGTTAGTATCGGCTCGAATACGCCCGTCTTCAATTGTGGGAAAATATCCCCGAGTTTATACACGCAGTATTGCATTTTGTCCGCTCCTTTATGTCAGCTGATCCTGCTTCGCTCCTTGAGCGCCCTGTCCATCTCACGCGAAGCATCGCGCCGTGCGGAGTCTTCACGCTTGTCGTAAAGCCGCTTGCCCTTACACAGACCGATTTCAAGCTTGACATGTGGCCCCTTGAAATAAACCTGGAGCGGGATGATTGTCAGCCCTGCCTGTTTGGAAAGCCCGTGCAGCCTCATGATCTCGCGGCGGTGCATCAGCAGGCGCCTGCGGCGAAGCGGATCTTTATTGAAGATGTTTCCTTTTTCATAGGGGCTCACGTGCATGCCGTTGATAAAAAGCTGCCCGCCCTCGGCCTCACACCACGCGTCCTTGAGGTTTACACGACCCATGCGCACCGATTTTACCTCGGTGCCGCAGAGCTCGATGCCGGCCTCAAAAGCCTCTTCAATAAAATAGTCGTGCCATGCCTTTTTGTTTTGCGCAATGACACGTTTTTCCTCTTGCGGCATAGTTCCTCCGGATGTCAATAATCATAAGACCTATTCATTTTAACCCATCCGGCGTGAAAATACAAGTGTTTTCGGTTTGCAGCGCAGTTAATATCAGGAAAATGGCGCGCGTAGGGCGGCGTTACGGCTGTTCCGTCTCAGACGGCCCGGGGATAATATCCTTCACGGCGAGCAGCTTCTCAATGCGGCGATCTTCCATCTGTTCAACCGTAAACGTGATGCCCTCCACGGATACACTCGGGTGCTCATCTTCAGCGGGAATGCGCCCCAGCAGGTCGAGCACGAGGCCGCCGACGGTGTCGTAATCGCCCTGGGGCAAATCGACGCCCAGCAATCGGGAAATATCTTCGATTTCGGCCACACCCTCAATCGTGAAGGTGTTTTCGTTGATGATGGAGTAATCCTCTTCCTCGTGGTCGTATTCATCCTGAATATCGCCAAAGATGGATTCGACGATATCCTCCATCGTGACGATGCCGGCCGTGCCGCCGTATTCATCCACCACCACGGCCATGTGCTGCTTCTGCTTGCAGAATTCCCCGAAGAGCTCGTCGCAGCGCTTGGTCTCGGGGATAAACAGCGGAGGGCGCATAAGCTTGCGGATATCGAATTCATCACCGAAATCGACGCCCACATATTTGATCAAATCCTTGAGCATGATAATACCGATGATATTGTCGAGATCCTCTTCAAAAACGGGTATGCGCGAATAACCTTCGCTGATGCCGGTCTTGACGATCTCCTCAATCGTCGCCGTCGTTTCCACGGCCACGATGTCGGTGCGGTGTGTCATAACCTCGCCTGCGGTACGGTCGTTGAATTCAAAAACGTTGTTGATCATTTCTTTTTCGTTTTCTTCGATCACACCGCTCTCCTCGCCCACATCCACCATCATGAGGATTTCCTCCTCGGTGATGCTTTTGCGGCTCGCGTTCGGGTCGATGCCGAGCATGCGTACGACGGTATTGGTGGAGAGCGCAAGAAATGAAACGAACGGCTTGAAGACTGTGGAAATAATATGCAGCATGCGCGCAACACGCAGAGCGATCGCCTCGGAATTTTGCATAGCAATGCGCTTGGGCACAAGCTCACCGAAAACAAGGGTGAAATACGAAAGCAGCAGCGTGATGACGATCACCGCGATGACCTTGACCAGCGACGGCGATAAACCCGTGCCGGCGAATGCCTTTGTGAAAAGGTCGGAAAAACTTTCGGAGGCCACGGCGCTTGCCAGCAGGCCTGCAAGTGTGACTCCGACCTGAACCGCCGCCAGAAAGCTGCTCGGCTGGGCGATCAGCTTCATGAGCAGGGAAGCCTTGCTGTTTCCGTCATCCGCAAGCTTTTTAAGCTTTTTGTCATTGATCGTGATAATGGCAACTTCCGAAGCAGCAAAAAATGCGTTTATGAGGATAAGTATTACAATCAGGATAAGCTGCAAGATTAGACTGCCCGAGCCCATCTCAAAGCCCCTTTCAGTTTGTCATGGAGAATCGTATAATATGTCTATTCTGCTACCTAATACTATACAGAGTTCCATTGCCAAAGTCAAATGAAATCCATAAAATGGGATACAAAAAATCTCACCCGTTTGTAAACTTATCTCCATTTTGCGCATATAAATTACAAGGATTGCAAAAGAGGAGGTAAATTCAAATGTCTGTGATAAGGCCCGAGGGCTGGCTGTTGGAAACGCCTGAGAACCGCGAGGCGCTTCACGGCGTTCCCTCGCTCCTGAAGGCGCGCGACGAGGGGCGCACGCTCGAGGCGCGAGCCGTCATCTGCGACAGCGGGCACAATCTGATTGTCGATCTTGAATGCATGAAGGGCATCATCCCGCGCCAGGAAGGCGCTCTGGGCATCGACGACGGCTCGATTCGTGACATCGCCGTTATCTCAAGGGTGAACAAGCCGGTCTGCTTCAAAGTGCTCGAGATCAGCCATCAGCCGGACGGTAAAAATGTTGCGATTCTTTCCAGGCGCGCCGCGCAGAGCGAAGCGCGGCGGCTTTACATATCCAGGCTCGCGCCGGGCGATGTGATCGATGCGCGCGTCACGCATCTTGAGCCGTTCGGCTGTTTTGTAGATATTGGCTGCGGCATCGCTTCCCTGATCCCGATCGATCTGATCTCGGTTTCACGCATCTCGCACCCGCGTGACCGCTTCCATGTGGGGCAGGATATCAAGGCGGTGGTCAAATCGGTGGAGGACGGCGAACGTGTGTGCCTGAGCCACAAGGAGCTTTTGGGCACCTGGGAGCAGAACGCCGCGCATTTCATGCCGGGCGAAACCGTCGCCGGCGTGGTGCGGTCGATCGAAAGCTACGGCATTTTCGTCGAGCTAGCGCCCAATCTCGCAGGCCTCGCCGAGCCAAAAGAGGATGTGCGCCCCGGGCAGCACGCGAGCGTTTATATCAAGAACCTCATCCCCGAAAAAATGAAGGTAAAGCTCATCATCGTCGATTCGTTCGACGCGGAATACAAGACCGGCGAGCCGGAATACTTCATCACCTCAGGGCACATTGCACGCTGGATGTATTCACCGCCCGAATGTGAAAGGGTGGTCGAAACGGTGTTCGAGGCGCCGGGGGATCCATACTAATTCCAATCAGGAAGAATCTAATCAAAAATGTGCAGTCGCCAAAAACAAGGCTCCTGCACATTTTTGAAAGGTGGCCGCCCTAAGATAGGGCAAGGAGCAAAATTTCTCATGATACAAGCCCCATCGCGCATACATATAGGTGTGAGGGGGCTTTTGCTATGAAAGTAATCGTGCTGACAAAGCGTTCTCTTGCGGCGATTGCGCTGATCGTCGTCCTTTGCGTCGCCATCATCATCAGTGCCGTTATGTTTGTCCCGAAAGCGGTGGCGACCGCGGCGGCGGGCAGGCTTATCCCCATCTACAGCGTCGATAAAAGCGAAAAGGTGGCAAGCCTGACATTTGACGCGGCCTGG
Source organism: Clostridia bacterium (assembly GCA_031292115.1). GTDB lineage: Bacteria > Bacillota > Clostridia > Oscillospirales > Ethanoligenentaceae > JARLHS01. The sequence continues at coordinate 4,265 of JARLHS010000165.1, forward strand.
GGCAATGAGGATACCCAGACATTGATCAATACGCTGCGGCGGTATAACGTGAAGGCGACGTTTTTCGTCGTCGGCGCATGGGTGGATAAGTATCCGGAGTCGGTCAAGGAGCTCAACGACGCGGGCGAGGAGGTCATGAATCATTCCAATTCGCACCCGCATATGCCCACGCTGTCGCGCACCGACATGCTTAATGAGATCACCGCCTGCGACAACAAGATCAAGGCGATCACCGGCAAGACGCCCATCCTGTTCCGCCCGCCCTACGGCGATTATAACAACGCGCTGATCGAGGCGCTGACCTCGAGCGGCCACTACTGCATCCAGTGGGATGTCGACAGCCTTGACTGGAAGGGGATCCCCGCCTCGCAGATCCAGCAGCGCGTGCTTTCGAAGGTGACCAACGGCTCGATCATCCTTTTTCATAACGCCGCGAAGTATACGCCCGAGGCGCTGCCCTCCATCATCGAGACGCTCCAGAAACGCGGCTATAAGCTGGTGCCCGTCTCGGAGCTGATCTACAGGCAGAATTACACCATTGACAGCGCGGGAAAGCAGCATTCCGTCGCCCAGCAATCCGATGTCTCGCACTGACGCGGTGGGGGTCTGAATCCCCCCTGCATTGGCATGGGAGCGGGCGCGGTGAGCCTTTAAATCTGGAATTGACTCCACACTTTAAGACAACGGATTGTAACAAAATGTGAAAATCCTGCGTCATGGCCTTCGCGCCGGCCGACAGGAAAAAAGGGGGCCTGCACCCGTGTACGATTTCGGCGTGATCCTTGCGGTCTTTGGCGGCGGCTGCCTGTTGGCCGTTTTCCCGGCAGGGCTCGGCTACATGCTGTGGCTGCGAAAATTCAGAAGGAGCCCGGCGGCCATGCCCGGGGATATACGCGCCGCAGCCCGGCGCTGCGCTTCGGAGCCCCGGGGGCCAGGCAGGCCGGGCGGCTGAAACAGCATAAAAAAATACGCCTCGAAAGGCGTATTTAAAATCAATATTGTAGTCTTACGTTATCTTTGCTTTGCAAAGCACTCGCTGCAATACACCGGGCGGTCATCCCTCGGCTGGAAAGGAACTTTGCAAGGTTTTCCGCAGGAAGCGCAGACTGCATCGAACATCTCGCGCTGGGAATTGCCACTGTTTTTACGAGCGTTGCGGCAATCTTTGCAACGAGTGGGTTCGTTTGTGAATCCCTTTTCTGCGAAGAAATCCTGCTCACTCGCGGTGAAAACAAATTCTCTTCCACAGTCTCTGCACGTTAAGGTTTTGTCTTGATGGATCAATTGTTATACCTCATTTAAAAAAATATATGCCCGACCATGCGGTCAGGCACTGTAATTAGTTTACACGAAACGATTTCGGTTGTCAAGTATCTTTTCAAGAGGATTAGATAAAAAAAGGACAAATTTTCAAAATTATTCTATGAAATGCGCACGGAAAAGGGCAGCCCGCCGGAGTGGAAAGGGAAAGCCGGCGCGCCGGTTTTGTCTTGAATCCTTTGTATGATTTGTGATATAGTAGTAGAGAGTCAAGCGGATGTGGAAAGAAGCGGAGTAAATGAACGACGATCTGATCAAGGCAATTAAAAACGACCGGTTTGCAAAATACATCGGGATAGAGCTCGTCCGGGTTGAGCCGGGGTTTGCCGTCACCCGTATGGAGATAACGGAAAACCATCTCAACGGGGTGGATATCGTCCAGGGCGGTGCGACCTATACGCTTGCCGATTATGCGTTTGCGGCAGCCAGCAATGCGAAGGGACGGATAACGGTCGGGGTTCAGTCGTCGATCACCTATTTCAAGCCCCCGAAGGGTAAGTTTCTGACCGCGCAGGCAAAAGAGGTTTCCGCCACGCGGAGCCTGTGCAGCTACAGCATCGACGTATTCGACGAAACGGATACCCTCATTGCGAGGATGAGCGCCTGCGGGTATATAAAAGCCTGAGCGGCGGCGGGGAAGAACGGGGCGGCGTGAAAGCCGCCCCTGCCTATCATATAGGGCCATTCCGGCGGCCCCCATTAGGTCGGGCTTACAATCCCGCCCGCAACGGTGCCCCCCGCCGTTCTGTCTTC
>JARLHS010000166.1 GCA_031292115.1 Clostridia bacterium
AAAGACACCCAATAAAGGTGCCTTAAACGTCACAAACAGTAAATGTCCAGGCAACCTGACAATCATAGTATTGTTAATACCTTAGACTCAAGGCTTTGCGTCGCTGTCTTTCGACAGGTTTGCTCTTTACCAACAAATATGACAGACTCACGGCTAACCAGATTTGCCTCAAACGCCGTCGCTCTGTGTTTTTCCTTACTTCCAATATTACTACAACTTCTTACAATATTCAACTGTTTTTTAATATTAATTTGATACTTCGCTTTTGTGTAAAAGTGCCGTATCACGCGCGGGATCTGGGCGGCATGGGGCTCGACGGCCTGCCGGATAATAGGGATCGCTACGTGATCATAATCAGACAAGTCCCTGCAAATTCAAAGTGCCTGAACACAAGGCAAGGCCCGGAAAGCGCCTGTAATGCAATTCCAATCAGAAAGAATATCTGATCAAAACTGTGCAGCCGCCGCAACGTAAGGCTCCCGCACAGTTTTGAAATATATTCTATCAATAAATGATTTGTTTGGAATCAGTATCAGCGTAAACCGGGCCCTGCCTTGCAGCCTGTTGTATCATAGAGGAAACATTGCTTAATTGACTTAAAACTGCTGGTTGTTCACACGCAGGAAGCGCCGCACGGGCGGCAGTACTGCCAACGCGATCAGACCGCCGATGACGGCCGCGACAGCCTGCGGCCACGACATCATATTAATCAACAGTGCGATTTTTGCCTGTGCCGCCTTGCCGGCCAGCAACGGGGCGATCGCACCCGCCGTAACGCTCCAGAGAAAAGCGCATTTTAACACGGCTGCGAGCACAATGCCGGAGATGTTGACGGCTGTCTGCGTGCCGTTGCTTTTATCACGGGCCATCCTGAAGAACAGCCAGACGATCAGGACAAGAATGATGTTGCCGATGGCTACGACCGGCGCCATAACCGGCGCGGGGAGCTGGCCAAGGGCAAGGTTGATAAACGGTGAGAGCCCCGCGAGCGCTACGCCGCTCCACAGCCCGACGGCGGTGGTTGCTACGATCAGGATAAGGTTGACGAGCGAGCCCGTGACAAGTTGTTTTACAGGAGGCACCTGCACCGGTATGAGCTGAGCCACCACGATCAGCGCGAGCAGCACGGCCGTTGTTGTCAGCCACAACAGATTTTTGTTTCTCATTTTTCTCAACCTCTCATTAATCAGTGATATGGGCTTTGGCGCCCGGGGGCCGTACCCCCTGAAGTGCCTTTGAAGGATATCCTGAATACGCCACGCCTTGCGCGGCTATTCCTGCTCATCCAGCGACAGCCGGTAGCCCGGCAGGAATTCGCTGATAAAGCAATCCGCCTCGGGAATCTGCATCGCCGCGATACTTTTGAGCTGCGCCGAAGCCGCCTGCTTGAATTCGGTATTCCCGGCCTTTTCCTCCTCAATGCACTTGATGAGCGCCGAGAGCTTATCCGCCGCCTTGATCAGCTGCCACAGCTCCGCATCCCCGGGCTGCGGGAAGAGCAGCGGCTCATACCCCGGGCGAAGATCCTGCGGCAGGCTTTGCAGGAGCCTTCTGAGCGAGACGGCCTCAACTTTCCGGTAGGCTTCGCGGATTTCCGCACTGAAATACTTGACGGGCGTGGGCAGATCGCCTGTGAAAATTTCCGCCACATCGTGGTAGATGGCCAGCAGCGCCGCGCGCTCCCCATTGACACTGCCTGCGAAACGCGTGTTGCGCAGCTGGCAAAGCGTGTGGGCGATGACGGCAACCTCCAGGCTGTGCTCCTCAAGGTTTTCGGGCCTTGTGTTGCGCATGAGCCCCCAGCGGTTGATGTATTTCATGCGGGAAAGCAGTGCGAAAAAATTGCTCACGGCGTTTCCTCCGTTCTTTAAACCGGCTGCCGCCTCTTCGTTTTTTTCATTATAACAAACTCTACCGGATTTGTCTATATTCAATATAACGAAATTCTCTTGAATCCGCCATAAAATTTGCGCGTGATGCCGGATACCGTGCCTTTCACGGATACGGCGCCGCTGTGTGAATGCGGGTGAATGCCACTGCTGCCGCTGCGTCCGCCTGCCGAAGCCATATTGACCCCGACAGCGGTTTTAACTTTACAAAGAGGATTTTTGATGGTACAATAACCTTAATCCGGTTGAAAATTACGTAAATTTACCATGGAATCGTCCATACGTGCAAAACAAGTCTGAACGGGGTGAGTGAATGCAGGCCAAGCAGAGGCAGAGCTTTTACAGGGAATCCTTCTTATTTGCACTGATCATTGCGCTGTCCTTCCTGTTGCCCTACATGATTATCGACAAAGGGCTTTTCCTCTTTTACGGTGATTATGACGTGCAGCAGGTGCCGTTTTACATGCTGATGCACGATTCCATCCGAAGCGGCAACATTTTTTGGAGCTGGTACACGGATCTCGGCTCTAACTTCCTCGGCTCCTATGCATTCTATAACGTCGGCAGTCCATTTTTCTGGCTGACGCTGCCTCTGCCGGATAAGCTGGTTCCCTATTGCCTGGGCCCGCTGCTCTGTCTCAAAATCGCAACCGCCTCGCTCACTTCCAGCGCCTACATTTCGCGTTTTGTCAAAAACAAGGAGCTTGCCGTGCTGGGCGGTCTGCTCTACGCATTTTCAAGTTTTTCGGTTTACAATATATTTTTCAACCATTTCCACGAGGCCCTGGCGTTTTTCCCGCTTATGCTCATCGCGCTCGAGGAGCTGGTCGTAAACGACCGCAAGGGCATGTTCGCGCTCACCGTGTTGCTCAGCGCGTTGACGAACTACTTCTTTTTCATCGAAGAGGTCGTTTTCCTCGTTATTTACTGGATCATCCGCTTGTTTTCCGGCGAGTGGGAGGTCAGCTTCAAGAAGTTCCTCAATGTGGCCTTTGAATCGGTGCTCGGTGTGGGGCTTTCGGCGGTGCTGTTCCTTCCTGCCATGCTGCAGGTCATGGGCAATACAAGGATCAACACCCTGCTCTCGGGCTGGAACCTGCTGGTCTACGGCTGGGCACAGCGCCTGCCAGACATTATACATTCGGTATTTTTCCCACAGGATCTGCCGGCATTCCCGAATTTCTTCCCTGATTCCGGTGCAAACTGGTCTTCCGTGGCCGCATGGCTGCCGCTGTTTTCCATGACGGGCGTCATCGCCTTCATGGCTGCGAAAAAAGGGCACTGGCTCAAGCGGATCATTGTCGCTTCCTTTGTGATCGCGCTGATCCCGGGCCTCAACGCCATGTTTGTGCTGATGGTTGACTCCTATTACGGCCGCTGGTTTTTCATGCCGGTGCTCATGATGTGCACCGCTACGATCATGGCGCTCGACGATCCCGAAATCGACCTGATGCATGGGCTGAAGTGGACGGTGCTTTTCACCGCCGCCTTTGCGCTTACCATCGGGCTGATCCCAAAACTCGACGAAAACAAGAAAATTACGCAGATCGGCATTGAAGCCTTCCCGAGCCGGTTCTGGATTTATGTAGCCATTGTGGCAGGCGGCTTGCTGATCACCTATCTGCTTGTGAAACGATTTGGCAACGACAGGAAGCAGCTTGCCAATATAGCGACTCTCGCCGTCACCGTTGTCGTTTGTATTTACGGAAACTTTTTCATTGCCACCGGCAAATCTTACGGCTACGATCCAACCTGGTTCACCAATGTTTCAATCAACGGCGCAAGCCAGATCAAGCTCGACAAATCATCGGACGGTAACTACGATTACCGCATTGACGTTTACAGCGGCATTGACAATCAGGCGCTTTTCTGGCGTGTTCCGACGATACAGGCCTTCAACACCGTCATTTCATCCTCTACCATGCAGTTCTATCCCTCCATCGGCGTCACGCGCGACGTAGCCTCACGGCCGGAGACCAGTGTCGCCGGCATCCGGCCGCTGCTTTCCGTCAAATATCTTTTTGATTCCAATGTCAACGACACCAGCATTGCGATGCCGGGCTGGGAGGCCATCGGCACGCAGATCGGTTTTAAGGTGTTTCAAAACACGAATTATATCCCGTTCGGCTTTACCTATGACGATTACCTGACGCAGACGCAGCTGAATAACTCCACGCAGAAGGATCGGATCCTCCTGAAGGGCATGCTGCTGAGCAGCACGCAGATCAAGACCTATGCAAATATCCTTCAGCCTCTGCCTGATAGCCAGACCTACGCACTCAGCGATGACGACATGGCTGTGGACTGCAAAAGCCGCAACCTGCACACCTGCTCGGAATTCAGCCGCGACAACTACGGCTTCAGCGCGAAAATCAGCCTTGAGCGTTCCAATCTTGTGTTCTTCAGTGTGCCGTATGACAAAGGCTGGACGGCAACGGTCAACGGCAAAAGCGTGAAGGTCGAAGAGGTCAACAGCGGCTTCATGGCTGTTCTTTGCCCCGTCGGCACGAGCTCGATCCGCTTCAATTACATGACACCGGGGCTGTACGCGGGCCTCGGGGTCACCGGCGGCTCTGTGCTGATACTGATCCTCTACCTCATCCTCGCGAAAAAGTATGCTAAAAAGAAGAAAAAGCTGCTGCCCGCGCCGGTACCGGAGGAAAAGGATATCGAGTATCCTTCGGTCTGGGCGATTGATTCCGCCCCGGATGTGCCGCTGCCGGGAGAGCCGGGTGTGGAAGGCGCGGCGCTGCCCCAATCGCCTGAAAGCGATGACGCCCCCGAGGTACAGGCCCCACGCGTATACGCTCCCCTCTGGCGGACGAAGGATAAAAATGAATGGGTTGTGCCCGTGCTGATAGCCGCAATGCTTCTGGCGGCTGTCGGGTATTGGGTGGGGAGCACCATCCAGAGTGCTATGAATATAAAGGCAGACAGCGCACTCAACGCAAGCACCGCCGCGATGGCGGACAAAAACGCGAAGGCGCAGAACGTTTCGTCGCCTGGGAGCACAAGCGCTGATCTTCAAAGCAGGCTGAGCGGCACGGAGAGCTTTGTAGCAGGCGTGCTCAAGAACATTCCCGACATTACGACAAAGGTAAAAGCGGAGTAGCAGGAGCTCATGCCGGGCCCGTTCTGAGACCCATGCAAGAAGGATGTTCCCCCGGATAAAGCAAATAAAAGGGCCGTCCATCCCTTCCTTCAGGAAGGGATGGACGGCCTTAAATAAGCCTGATTATATTTGTGCCCCGGGTGTGTGTCGGATTACTTCCGTCTGGCCCGCATGACGGCTGCCGTCGTGACAATTCCGCAGGCGCACAGCGACGCGGCGACGATCAGCAGAATCTGCCCGAGGGGCATGGAGCTGCCGGTCGGGGAGGCGGAAGAGGCAGATTGCTTTGGGGAGGTGCCGCCGGAGGAGGTATCGCCCGTTGCGGCGGCCGAGCTTCCGTGCTGCGCAAGGTAGGCCGAAAGGGCGGCGGAATCAATGGTGCTTTCATCCGGCTTCGCCCGCGCAACGACCAGCGAATAGATCTTTGTGTCGCCGTTCTGTGCCGTGACGGTCACTTTGACGGTGTTGATGCCCACGATCAGGCTGTGTGCATTGCTGCCGACGGCGACTGTCGCATGGCTTTCCTGCGGGAGAGCGGTGATCTTCAGGCTTTTTACACTGTTTGAGACCGAAAGCGCATATTGTGTCACACTGGGTGAAAAATTCAGCGAATACCCCGCGACAGAGAAAGATTTAAGCAGATCGTTTGATGAAACGGACTGCAGGATCTTGACTTTAAGAGGCACGAAAGTCGCGCTAAGCACTTCAGTCTGAGACGAAGCGCTGGAAGAGCTGTCAGAAGAGCTGCCGGAAATGCCGCCGATAAAGGTGCCGCTTTTGATTGAAAAAGTGGCGGTTCTTGAAGTCGCGGCGCTCTTTACGCGGAAATGAAGCTTGCAGAGCGTGCCATCGGAAATGATGGGATAGTCGTTATTTACGGTTTTGTCATAGCACTTAATCTCTACAGTGCCTGTGCCGATTGATGGCTTAATACTCCATTTGGTGCTGTCCCAATTATTGTTGCTCACAAGCGACGGATTACCGGAAAGCTCAAACGAGCCGCTGTCGAAGGAAACGGTGAAATCGGCGCTGTAGATGCCGTTCCCACCGATTGACGATAGATCAGAGAGAACGACGTTTACGTCGAAGCTTTCAGACGCGCTGACGCTCGAAGGGCCCTTCAGGCTGACGCTGATGCCGCCCTGCGCGTACACGGTGGAGGGGAAGGCCGTCGCCAGGCAGATGCTTACAATGCAGGCGATTGGCGCGAAAAACATTTTCTTCATTTTAACCTCAAAACTGCCGATATGGGTACCATGCGGCTTAATATATGGCCCGCGCTTCTCTCCGGTAATACGGATTTTCATTTAGAAAGCAGACAGAGTCTACTTTCTAAAACTCGCCGATGGCGTTCTGCAAAAGTGACTGTACTTTTGCAAGACGGAGCTCCTTAACCCGGGGAAAGCGTCATTCACATTTTATACCGGCGGGCGCGACAAGTCAACAGAAAACATTCCTTTTCCGCTGCGCGGGACAATTCCCGGCGCCCGAATGCCCCTCCGCCGCAAGGCCGCGGGGTATCCGCAAAGGATATGCCGCCCCGCGGGATGGGGCGCGAAAAAAAGGAGCGGCTTGCGTGAAGATGTTCGGATCTTTACGCAAGCCGTCGTGAAACAAAGGAGGAAAAACTCTTGTATATGATCTTATCCCGATGTGGAGGATGCGGACTGCGAGGAAGACGCCGCGGAGGCGGCGGAAGAGCCGCTTTGAGACTCGGCCGAGCTCACCGTGCTCGCAAGCCCGTCGAGTGAAACATAAGTATCCGCGTCAAGCTGCGGCTTGAGGATCGTAATGACGACCCTCCGGTTCTTCGCCTTGTTTTCGGGCGTGTCATTTGGCGCGACCGGGTGGTATTCGCCGTATCCGAGTGCCGAGATGAGCTCCGGTGATATCCCGCAGTTATATTGAAGAATGCGCGAGACATTGTTGGCGCGTTCCGAGCTGAGATCGCGGTTATCCTTGTAGAGCGCGGTGTGGATGGGATCCGAATCCGTGTAGCCTTCGACGATTATCTGTGAATAATCGATATTTTTCAGCACATTCCCGATGGAAACAATCAGACTGACCGAATCCGTGCTCAACTCGGCGCTGCCGGGTGTAAAGAGCACATTGTTGTTGAGGGAAATAATGACGCCGCTTTTATTGAGCTGGACGGTCACCCGGTCATTCAAATTGTTTTTAACGATAAGAGACATGATACTCTGATAGAGCTTGTCATATTGGCCGGCCAGCGAGGCCGCGCTGCTGGCAACGCTGACCGCACTGCTTGCCGTGCTGCTGGATTTACTGGAAGCACCGTTGTATGAGCCCGCTTTTGAGCTTTTTCCTTCTCCGACGTTTAAAGACTTACCGTCGTTATTGAAGCCCGACCGGATAGCCTGTGCGACCTGCTCCATTTTTTTCTGATCCACCTGGCTGATGGAATACAATACAATAAAAAGAATAAGCAGCAGGTTCATCAGGTCGGAATAAGTGAGAAGCCAGCGTTCGCTGTTGTCTTTTTGAGCTTTCTGCTTGCCGACCATACCTTACCCCTTCCTGTATTCTCACACGTAAATTTTCGTTCAATCAAGCGTTTATGATCAAGATAAAGGCTTCTGAGCGAGGCGTCTGCCCTGCCTATTCCTCCGCTTCACCTTTCTTTTTGGCTCCGGATTTCTTAGAAATCTTCTGGTCATCCAGCTTGGCGACAAGCCGATCCCTGAGCCGGGACGAGGGCTCTCCGGCCTGAATGGCCATTAGGCCTTCAACAATCAGCTCCATGTAGGCGCTCTCACCCTGCGTCACATTTTTAATACGGCCGCCGATCGGCAGCCAGAGGAGGTTTGCGGAGCCAAGGCCGTACATCGTCGCAATAAACGCGCCGGCGATCTCCTTGACCATTGCGTTGGAATTGTCGCCTGCGTTCGACAAAACCGTCACCATGCTTAAAACCGTTCCCAGAACGCCGAGTGTCGGCGCCGTGCCGCCCATTCCTTCAAATACGGCAGCCGCAAGCTCGTATTTGTTTTCCATTGCCTCTATTTCGTTGTAGAGCAGCTTCTTTAAAAAATCCGGATCGACACCGTCCGCTATATAGCCGAGTCCCCTCTTGATAAACGGATCCGATACCTGTTCCGCCTCCGTTTCAAGGGAAAGAAGGCCGTCTTTACGGGCCTTATTGGCGATCTCGCAAAGCTTGTCGATCAGCTCGGTATAATTATGCTTCTTATTGAATATAATCAGCTTCAATGCGGCGGGCATCATTTTGATGCTGCTCATCGGGAACTGGACCAGCGCGATGGCGAAGGTGCCTCCGAATATGATACAGGCGGGTGCCAGCTTGAGCAGGCTCATCAGGGTCCCCTTTTCCAGCAGGAACCCCCCGATGACCGCGCCAAAACCCATTAACAGCCCGATAAAAAAGGTAATATTCATAGTCGCTCCTCCAGCGCATCCGTTGTCAGAAAACGATATCGATGAGCCCGTATTTGCTCACATCGGTGTCGTCAAAATGCCACCACTCGCACGGAAGGCGCTTGAAGCCATGCCGAACCATCACGGCGGCCATTAGCTCCCTGTCGGCGGCCTGCTGCTTTGTGCAGCCCTTATAGTAGATGCTTGCCCGTTCGTTGAAGGTATCAAAATCCGACGGCATCGCGACGGGGCTGCCGTCAAGGTGCACGAGTGTCATATCCACCGCCGCGCCGCGGTTGTGATTGGAGCCGCCTTTATAGGGGTTGGCGATATAGCCTGCTCTGCCGCTCGGCACTTTTGAAAACAGGATCTTTTGGATCGTGTACGGCCTGTACGCGTCAAAAATCTTGATCCGGTAGCCCATGGACATGAATTCCCTGTTGGCCGCCGCAAGTTTTTGCGCGGTGCCTGCGCGCAGAAAGGCGCGCGCAGCGCCGTAGAGCTTCGTGCCGGTGAAATTGTTTGTCGTGGCATAGCGCAGGTTAAACACGAAGCCTGCGTTCATCCTGGCGAGATTGACAAGACCGGCGGCGGTGAATCGGCTGTCGTCATCGGCGGCGGTTTTTGAAGAAGTCACCGCTGATGAAGCCGGGGCCTTTAGCGGCGCTTGCTTTTTTGCGGCTACACTTGGCGCCAGAAACGGCAGACACAGCAGCAGCGCGAGGACGACCGCGGCAAACAGGATAACGTTATTTTTGTAGATGCCATACATGCGCTGGCCCCCTTCCTCAGCAACGGCTGGGATGCCGCTCGGCCGAGGTGCCGGCGGGCGCCGCTGTCTACCGCGTTTTATCGACGATCTGGCCGCTTTGAAGATTAAACTGCGTCTTCTGGTATCGAAGCAACCCGTTCTTCATCTTTGTGGAATCGGTCATCTTCTTCTGTATTTCCCCGCCGAGGGTTTCCGCAAGCCGGTGCGCTTCCTCATCGAGCGTCAAAATTTCGCCGGCAACCGTTCGCTGCCCGTTATTGAGAGCGGCAGAGAAGCCGGCGGCACCGGTGCCTGCGGGTGCGGGCGCTCCGGCGATCAGCTCACCACGGCGTGCGAGGATTCTGCCCGACTCGTCGAGATCACCCTCGGCAAGCGCAGCGCACAGCTTCTTGGTAAGCTGCAGCATTTGAAGAAGGAATATATCCGTTTTGTTTTGCATGTTTGTCCTCCATATGCGCTTATGCGCGTCCGGGTTGCTGGGCCTTCTCCCAGGTGTCGCGCAGCTCCGAAAGATAGCCCGCGACTTCGTCGAGAATGGTGTCGCTCTTCTTCAGGTTTGCCTCGATCATCCGCTTGAGCATGTAATTATAGAGCTCGTGCAGCTGCCCTGCGACGGGATATTGCATATCGAGCGTGTGATCAAGGGCAAATACGATGTTTTCCGCATGAAGGATATCGTTGTTTGCGTTTTCGAGGCGCTTTTCGCGAATTGCGATTGCCGCGCGCCTGAGGGCCACGGTCGAGGCATTGAAGAGTTTGCCGATGACCTCACGGGGATTACCCGTGCTGATGGCCTGCTCTTTATAGGCACTGTAAGCGTTTGCAGTCATGACGATTAGCCTCCAGAAAACATTAAAGTGGGACGGAAAATCTGTATGATCAACTGGAGCTCGAGAGCATGGAGGTCAGATAGGAGCTCTGCTCATTCATTTGCTCCATATAGACTTCAAGTGACGAAAACTGGTTGTAGTATTTGGTCTGGTCGGTCTTGTACTGCGTGGTGAGGCTTGTAATGGTCGCGTTGACCTGTTTGAGCTGCGTATAGAGCGAGTTGGTGGTCGCGGAGGATTCGTTGGGCATTCCCGCTATCGTGATCAGCGAGCCGCCGGTGCTCGCCGCATTGTTGATGATATCCTGAAGGCGGTAGGCCATACCCTCTTCGCTGTGCCGCGTGTTTTGGGCGGCGCTGCCCGTTTGGCTGTAGGTGATCGAAGAGGACTTTGTGAAAAGATCCATCACTTCTTGCGGATTGTTTGCCAGCGCGGACTTGAGCGCTGTTTCATTCACATGAAGCTGTCCGTTTTCTGTGTAGCTCCCGGTCGTGATGCCGATACTGTTCAGGCTCAGCTTTTTTCCGTCCGTCGTGGTCACCGAGCCGTCAAGCATGTTCCTCATCTCTGTGACGATGCCCGTCAACGTCGAGTCGTTGAAAAGGATGCCTTTTTGCGCTGCGGTGTTCCAGGAGGTGACCTCATCGGTCGTCATTTTTGCCTTTTTGGCGTCGGTGAGCGGCGTATAGCTGCTGTCCGGCTTGGTCTGCACGGCGTTGTTGATGTCGGTGATGACTTTATTATAGGCATTGACGAAATTTTCGATGGCGGATACCGCGTCGCTGGAGTTGTTTGTGAGGGTGACCTGGATGTCGTCGGGATTCGACGTCGCCGCGACTTTCTGATTGATGTTATAGGTCACGCCCGAGACCGTGAAGTTATTGCTGCTTCTGGTGATCTTTGTGCCGTCGATCGAAACAATCGCATCCTGCCCGGGAGTGGGGGTACGGCCGCTTTCGGGGCCCAGCAGGGTGGTGAAAAAGCCCGTGCTGTTGTCATCCAGATCGATTTCCCCGGCAGCGCCGCCTGTCGTGGCCTGCGCCGTGACTTTATCGGAAAGGCTGTCGTAGGAGAGGGTCACGCCGGCGTCTGCGGCGTTGATGGTGGAGATGGTCTTGGTAAGGCTGTCGTAAGTATTCAGCGCGACGTCGTTGCCGTTTATCTTTACGGTGAAGTTGCCGTCGTCGTCGGCGGTGATGCTGTCGCCGAAAAGCGACTTCAGCGTGGAGCTCTGTGAGAGCCGGTTGGATGTGCCGTCGGTGATGCCGAGCTGTGTGAGGGCGTCGCTCGAGCTGGCGCTGTTGAGGGTGATGGTCGACTGGTAGCCACCGTTGGAATTAAAGGAAACATGGCCGGAGGAATCAACCGCGACGGCCACCTTGCAGGCGCCGCTCGAATCGGTGCCGAATGCGTCCTTGAGCTTCTGGTTGAGCGAATCCTGTGAAAAGGTTTCGTCCGAGCCGAACGAAATCCGTTTTTTTACGCTGTCGACGGTCACAAAGAACGATGTGCCCGAAAGGGAGGCGGTGTTCGCATCGGCGGTGCCCGTGATAGAAGGGGAAACCGCGGTGCCGGTAACGGAGCTTGTGACCGCGCTCTGATAGATATCGACGGTGTGCTTGCCCGCCGTCGCGGCACTGTTGCCCGAAACCGAAAGAACCGAGCTGCTTGAGGTGCCCGTATAGCTGCTATAGGTGTTTGAGGAAAGCATCGAGCCACTGCCTAAAATATCCAGATAGCTGCTCTGGAATGTCCTCAGCTCGGTCGTAATACTCTGATAGGCCGATTGTTTCCATTCAAGCGTCTGCTGCAGCTGGCCCTCTTTATCCAGCTTGCTCTGGTCGTTGGTGAGCAGGCCTTTGACGATGGTATCAACATCGAGCCCGGATGCAAGCCCGTAATAACGATCAACCCCGGTTGCGCTTGAGAGGTCGCCTGTCGATGACGACGACGTCGACGACGTGCTGTCCACACTCGCACTCATGACCATTTCCTCCGTTCATAAAGTCACTGACGGTTTTGCTGCATAATGGCCGATGGAAACCGGCGGCACTGTCAAAACAGGCCATAAGATACTTCGCTATCTGTTTTATCGGCTATTCAGCAAGTTAATTTATATATAAAGCGCCTGAGACGCAAATATATTCGGCGGCTGCCTGCCCGCAGCCTACGGAAAAGGGGGCAGGTTGATACCCGCCCCCCTTCATTTGCCTGCACGGCCGCAGGCTGTTTGATATATACCGGTATTTACTGATGCATTTTTTTATTGCGTGAAATATACAGCAGCCCGTCCTGAAGCTGGCCATGGCTTTCAAGAGCTTTGCCCGTTCCCTTTGCGACACAGGTCACAGGGTCATCCGCAACAATGGCCTTGATGCCCGTGCGTTTGGAAATATAGCGATCAAGCCCGCAAAGCAAGCTGCCGCCGCCCGTCATCACGATGCCGCCTGTTGAAATATCGCCCACGAGCTCGGGCGGAGTGCGCTCGAGCACCCAGTGAATAGCTTCGTAGATGATACCGGCGGGCTCTACAAGCGCCTCCATGATTTCATCCGATGTAATCTCAAGCATTTTCGGCAGGCCCGTGAGCAGGCAGCGCCCCTTGACGGGCATCGAAATCGTCTGCTCGCGCGGGGTTACACAGCCGATGCGGATCTTGATTTCTTCTGCCGTGCGCTCGCCGATCAGGATGCTGTGCCGCTTGCGGAAATGCCGGATAACCGCCTCGTTGAATTTGTCGCCTGCAACCTTGACGGAAGTCGAAACGGCGATATCATTGAGCGTGATCACGGCGATATCGGTCGTGCCGCCGCCGATATCCACCACCATGTGGCCGCAGGGGCTGGTGATATCGATGCCGGCGCCAATGGCGGCCGCCTTCGGCTCTTCAATCAGATAGACTCTGCGCGCGCCCGCCTGCATCGCGGCATCGACAACGGCACGCTCCTCCACCTCGGTGATGAGGCTTGGCACGCAGATCATGATGACCGGTTTAAAAAGCAGATGCGCGCCGACTTTTCTGATAAAGTATCGGACCAACTGCTCGGTAAGATCATAATTTGAAATAACGCCGTCGCGCAGCGGGCGGACGGCCTCAATGTTGCCCGGCGTGCGCCCGAGCATCTTCTGGGCTTCAGTGCCGATGGCGAGGATGTGATTTGTGCCTTTATCTACCGCCACGACGGTTGGCTCGTTAAGCACGATGCCCTTACCCCTGATGGTGATCAGGATCGTTGCGGTGCCGAGATCAATGCCAATATCGCTCCCCGGCAATTCCACTCACCTCATATAATCGTCTTGGACTCATTATATACCATATTTCTCATAATTCAAATATTTTTTTAAAAATAGGACGTTTCCTGACGTGATTTGACACAATCTGTGCGAAAAACTTCAATTTATCGCGGAAGCCACAGCTCTCGCGTTCTTCTGCCGGACGGCGGCGATGACGGCGCAGCAGACATGCGCGGCGCCCGCTTTTTTCAGCACCTGCGCGCATTCGTTGAGTGTGGCGCCCGTGGTGATGATATCATCCACGAGCAGGATGGTTTTCCCCGAAACGGAAGCGGGCTTGCGCACCGTGAAAACGCCGGAGACATTGCGCCACCGCTGGTCGGCCTTGCAGCTGCGCTGCGGCCGGGTATCAAGCGGCTTCTGGAGCAAGTCCCCGCGGAAGGCGATTCCAAGCTCCGCGCAGAGCGCCCGGCAGAATAACGCGCTTTGGTTAAAGCCCCGGCTCCTGAGCTCGCGCCTGCTCATCGGCACAGCGACGGCCGCGTCGAAGGCGATGCCGGCGTATTCCCGGCGCACGGTGTCCGCGGTGAGCTCGGCGAGCTGAGTGATATAGCCCTTCTTGCCATGAAATTTTACACGGCAGATGCCGGCGCGTGTGGCGCCTTCATAATAGAGCGGCGCAACGCAGCGATCAAAGCCGAAACCCCGCCCGCTGCAGCAGCAGTATTCCCGCGCACGCCCGCAATGGGGGCAGGCCTCGCCCCTGATAAAGGGAAGTGTCGCCGCGCACTTTTCACAGACGGCTTGATCGCCTTTGAGCACGCTGCCGCAGAAAGCGCAGCGCTTCGGATAGAAGAGCGACAGAATCTGCCTTGCCAGTTTTCGAACAGCGCCCATACTCATCCCTTTCCTAATTTTCGCCGCCGCCCGCCTTGAGCAGCTCATTGAGCGCCGTATAGCGCAGCATGCGGCGATTGTTTTCCACCATCTGGGCGATGGTGGATTCGCGCCCCACGATGACGACGAGCTCTCTTGCACGCGTTACCGCCGTATACAGCAGGTTGCGGTAGAGAAGCTGCGGAGCACCTGAATAAAGCGGCAGCACTACCGCGCGGAATTCACTGCCCTGACTTTTATGCACGGTAATGGCGTAGGCGAGCTCAAGCTCGTCAAGCCCCTCGGGCGGATATTCGGCGATACGGTCGTCAAAGCGGATGGTGATCAGCCCCGTGCGTTTGTCGACGGCTGTGATGATGCCGATATCGCCGTTGTAGACACCGGCGCCGTGCTCACCGTTTTCCTTCTTCCAAAGGAGATCGTAGTTGTTGCGCGTCTGCATTACCTTGTCGCCTGCACGGAAAAGTTTCCCCGCCGCCTTGAGCTCGGGTTTTGTTTCCGCCGGGGGGTTGAGCGAGCGCTGGAGCAACACGTTGAGCTCGCCGGTGCCGAGCTCGCCCTTTTTCCCGGGCGTAAGCACCTGGATATCCCACATCGGCGAGTAGCCGTAGGCCGCGGGCAGCCGTGTTTCAACAAGATCGCGGACGCAGGAGGCGACATGTGCGGGCGAATGTTTCGCAATAAAGAAGAAATCGCTGCTGTGGCACCCGAGATCGGGCTGCTCGCCGCGCACGATTTTATGCGCATTGGTGACGATCAGGCTCTGCGCCGCCTGACGAAAAATCTCGTCGAGCGTGACAAACGGCACGCATCCGGAATCGATCATATCGCGCAGCGCGTTTCCGGCGCCCACGGGCGGCAGCTGGTTTGAATCCCCCACCATGACAAGCCGGCACCCAAGCTTCATCGCGCGCAGGAGCGACTCAAAAAGCATGATGTCCACCATTGAGAGCTCGTCGATGATAATCGCGTCAAAGTCGAGCGGATTGCGGTCGTTGCGCGCGAAGCGCGGGAGATCGTCGGCGGTGTATTCCATCTCGAGCAGCCGGTGGATGGTTTTCGCCTCGCGGCCGCAGACCTCGGTCATGCGCTTTGCGGCGCGGCCCGTCGGGGCGGCCAGCGCCACCTTGAGCCCCATCTGCTCGTAGATGCGGATGATGGCGTTGATCGTTGTGGTCTTGCCGGTGCCGGGGCCGCCCGTGAGGATCATCAGCCCCTTGTTGTAGGCTGTCGCGATCGCTTCGCGCTGGCGCGCGGCATACTGGATATGTAGCTCGCGTTCGAGCTCTGCAATGCGCCCGTCGCACTCCCCGAGCGCCGGCGGCGAGAGCTGAAGCATGAGCATCAGCCGGCCTGCTATGTAACTCTCGGCGAGGTAGGCATCCTCAAGGAAAACCGCCTGCCTGCCCGCCACGCCGCAGGAAAAGACCGTCTTTTCCGCCACCAGGCCGTCGATGACGCGCTCGATGTCGTCTCTTCCCGTGCCGAGCATCGCGGCGGCCGTTTGCCCGAGCTTATCGTACGGAATATAGGTGTGGCCGCCGGAGTAGAGATTATGGCGCAGCACGTGCGTAACGCCCGCCTCAAGCCGGCAGGCGTCGTCGGCTGCGATGCCCATCTCGGCCGCGATGGAATCCGCACGCTCAAAGCTGATCCAGAGCCCGGGCGTGCAGAGAATGTAAGGGTTCTTTTTTACCGTATCGACCGACGAGCCGCCCCAGCGCTTCCAGATGCGGAGCGCTTCGGCGGCCGTCACATTGTATTGCTGCAGAAAAAGCATACACGTACGCACGCCGAACTGCCGCTTGTATTCCTCGTTGACCTGAAGCGCCTTTTTCTGCGAGATGCCCTTGATCTGTGTGAGCCGAAGCGGTTCGTTTTCGATGACCTCAAGCGTTTCAGCACCGAAAAGTTCGACGATCCTTTTTGCGGTCGCCCCCGCGATCCCCTTGATAGCGCCCGACGAAAGGTACTTGAGGATGGCGTCGGCCGTGGCGGGGAGGCTCCGCTCCATGCTCTCGGCCTTGAACTGCCGGCCGTAGGAGGGGTGGTTTACCCAGGCGCCCGTCACACGGACGCCGTCGCCGGCGCAGACCTGGAATACCGGGCCGACGACCGTCACGAGCTCGCCCTCGCAATCCATTTCGAGCACCGTCCAGCCGTTGCCTTCATTGCGGAAAACAACGCTCTCGATGGTGCCGCTCAGCGTGATGATTTCCTGATCCATGAATATCCGCGCTATACGGCGGCGGCTGCGATACTGCCGCCCTGCGCCGAAAGTGTGATGGCGGTGATCTTCCGGTCACAGAGATCGACAATGAGCTGCGAAATACGGT
>JARLHS010000167.1 GCA_031292115.1 Clostridia bacterium
CCTCGCCCATGACGAAGCCGCTTCGCTCGGCGTCAAACGGGATGGAGGCGCGATCGGGGTCAACCGCCGACGACAGCGCCGTCATATTTGAAAAGGCCGCGAGCGCGAACGGGATTATCGTAGCCTCCGCGCCGCCGGCGATCACAACGTCGGCATAGCCGTGACGGATACTGTGCATCGCCTCGCCTATTGCGTGCGAGCTCGAGGCGCACGCCGTGACCGTGGCATAATTCACGCCCTTGAATCCAAACTCCATCGCGACCGTCCCGGCCGCCATGTTGGCGATCATCATGGGGATCATCAGCGCGGAAACGCCCTTGGGGCCCTTCTCGATAAATTTTGTATGGTTTGCCGTCAGCGTCTGAAACCCACCGATGCCGCTGCCGATGATGACGCCCACGCGGTAGGGGTCAAGGTCGCGGAATTCGGTGCCGCAATCCCCCAGCGCCATCTTTGCCGCCGCCACGGCATACCTCGTATTCGCATCCATGCGGCGGGCTTCTTTTTTGTCGATGAAATCCTCGGCGTTGAAGTCCTTCACGCGGGCGGCGAGGGTTACCTTCTGCCCCGCCATATCCAGATCCTCGAGTGTTGAGATCCCATGCCTTCCGGCTTTGATGCTGGCCCAGAACGTATCGATTGTCGAGCCGACGGGAGAAACGACTCCCATGCCGGTAATGACGACTCTCTGCATAACGCAGCCTCCATTTCTCAGCGGCGGATCCCATCGTTTGGGCATCGCCGCAGACGGCGTAAAAATTAATCAAAGCAAGCCGTACGCGGTTCTTTGCGCAAACGGCGTGCGGCGGGGCAAAGTGCTTCGGCTCACATGACCATGCCGCCGTCGATCACCAGCACCTGCCCGGTTATATAGGACGCTTCGTCGGAAGCAAGAAAATTGACTGCATTCGCCACGTCCCCGGGTGCGCCGAAGCGCCCGAGTGTGATGCCCGCGAGCGCTGATTCCCTGATTTTTTCCGGCAGGGCGGCCGTCATCGGAGTCTCGATAAAGCCCGGCGCCACCGCGTTGACGTT
Organism: Clostridia bacterium; assembly: GCA_031292115.1. Classification (GTDB taxonomy): domain Bacteria; phylum Bacillota; class Clostridia; order Oscillospirales; family Ethanoligenentaceae; genus JARLHS01. Next base: position 1,036 of record JARLHS010000167.1, read on the forward strand.
GATGCCCCTCGGGCCGAGCTCCTTGGCCGCCGTCATGGTCATCCCCACGACGCCCGCCTTGGCCGCGGAATAGTTGATCTGGCCAGCGTTGCCGTAAAGCCCCGCGACGGAGGCGATATTGACGATGTGCCCGCTCCGGGCCTTCATCATCGCCCTGCCCGCGTGGTGCATCATGTTAAAGACGCTTTTCAGGTTGACCGAGATCACGGCGTCGAACTGCTCCTCGCTCATGCGCACCATCAGGCCGTCTTTTGTGATGCCCGCGTTGTTGACAAGCACGTCGAGACTGCCGAACCGCTCCAGCACATCCCTGACAAGACCTGCGCAGGCCTCGAAGCCCGATACGTCGGCCACGAAGCATTCTGCCTCCACCCCGAGCGCGCGGCAGGCCTGCGCAACCGCGTTGCCGCCGTTTTCGACCGTAGACTGCGAATAGCAGTTGATCGCAAGGTTATACCCGCTTTTTGCGAGCCTCTGCGCGATACAGGCGCCGATGCCCTGCGAGGCGCCCGTCACAAGCGCACACTTATTCAATCGTGACACCCCCCCGCTCTGTCGAAAGAACGGATGCGTTCCTCGGCCTGCGCAAAGATTTCCCGGATAATCTCGCTGCAGGGCTTAATTTCCCTGACAAGGCCGGCGATCTGCCCGGCCATGAAGGAGCCGCCGTCGAGGTCGCCCTCGGCCACCGCGCGATGCAGCGTTCCCACCGTCATGCCCTCGAGCTCTTCGAACGTGGCGCCTTGCTTTTCCATGTCCAGAAACTTCTTCGTCATGCGGTTTTTGATCTGCCGGACGGGATGCCCGTTGCTTCTGCCCGTCACGGCGGTGTCGGTATCCTTGGCGCCTACCACCAGATTCTTATAGTTTTCATGGATCTGACACTCGGTTGAGGCAAGGAAGCGCGTACCCACCTGAATACCCTGCGCGCCGAGCATGAAGGCGGCGGCCGCGCCGCGCCCATCCGCAATGCCGCCGGCCGCGATCACGGGGATTTTGACGGCATCGACGACCTGCGGCACCAGCGCCATTGTGGTGAGCTCGCCGATATGGCCGCCCGATTCGCAGCCCTCGGCTACGACGGCATCCGCGCCGACACGCTCCATTCTGACGGCAAGCGCTGTCGACGGGATCACCGGGATCACCTTGATGCCGGCCGCTTTCCATTTTTCGATATATTTGGCGGGGCTGCCCGCGCCGGTGGTTACGATTGGGACGCCCTCCTCGGCGACAAGCTCGGCAAGCGCCTCCGCATACGGGCTCAGCAGCATGATATTGACGCCGAACGGCTTGTCGGTGAGCTGCCTTGCCTTCCTGATCTCACCCCTGATGAAATCGGCGGGTGCCGCGCCGCCGGCGATCAGCCCGACGCCCCCCGCGTTGGAGACGGCCGCCGCAAGCGTTGCCTCGGACACCCAGGCCATGCCCCCCTGAATGATCGGGTACTGTATCCCGAGCAGCTCGGTTAAACGTGAAACAAACATATCAATACGCCTTTCCTTTTTAGTTCTGGCCGCGATGCGCGGCTGTGCCGGGCGATCGCATCACCATTCCAATACAATCGCGCCGCAGGTCAGGCCCGCGCCGAAGCCCGCCAGAGCGATTCTGGCGCCCCTTTTGAGCCTGCCCGAGCGGTTGAGCTCGTCGAGGCACATGGGGATGGATGCGCAGGAGGTGTTGCCGTAACGGTCGAGATTGATCACCATTTTTTCCATGCCGATATGAAGCCGCTCGGCCGCTGTTTTTATAATGCGGATGTTGGCCTGATGCGGGATGACCCAGTCGAGGTCACCGCACGGGATCCCCGCCTTTTCGCAGACGTTGTTGATCATTTCCGGCATTGCGGCGACGGCAAACCGGTAGACCTCCCTGCCCTCCATCACGAGGTGACAGCCGGGATTCTCTCTAAAGAGGTCGTATTTTTCGATTTCTTCCTTCTTTACAAACGGGCTTGTAAATTTGCCCGAGCGGGCAAAAAGCGCCCCTCCCGATTTGCCCTGAGAACGGACGCAGGATTCAAAAAGCCTGCCCTCATCCTTTTTGACCACAACCGCGCCCGCGCCGTCGCCGAAGAGCACGCAGGTCGAGCGGTCTTCAAAATCGGTGATCCTCGAAAGCACCTCGCTGCATACGATCAGGATCGTGGAGGCGCCTCCCGTGGCAAGGTAGCGGTAGGCCGCGTCGAGCGCAAAAATAAACCCGGAGCACGCGGCGTTCATATCCCAGCAGGCCGCGCTCTCCGCACCGATTTCACGCTGAAGCATACAGGCGAGCGACGGCGTGCAGTAATCCGAAGTGACGCTGCACGCGATGATCATATCGATTTCACCGGCTTCGATGCCGGCATTTTCAATGGCCTGAAGCGCCGCTTCCCTGCCGAGAACCCAGGTGGGCGCGCCCTGCGAAAACCTCCGCTGCCGGATCCCGGTGCGTTCTGTGATCCATTCGTCCGAGGTATCGACCAGCTTGGCCAGATCGTCGTTTGTAACAACCATGGGCGGGACGTACATGCCCGTTCCGGCTACATAAATTCCTGACACGATTGAGCCCCCTTGATAAGATGCTGCCAATATGATATATTGAATATCGTCGGTATCGGGATAAAAAAATAACATGCCTCATTTGTTATAAATGCTATCATATAATCCTTTAGCCGTTTTGTCAATAAAAACGTGTTCACTTGGGCAGGCGCTTCCAGCTCCGGAAAAACCCGGATATGCGATGGCGTATTCCATGGATTTCCTGAATATTATTCCAATTCGGAGGTTGTTTTCATGCTGAAACCTGTGTTTTTGTTTTCCGGTCAGGGCTCACAGTACCCGGGTATGGGCAGGGAGCTGTGCGGGCAGTACGGCTGCGCGGCCCGAACCTATGAAAAGGCGTCGGACATTCTGGGCTATGACGTTTTGAAACTTTCCTGTGGGGGCAGCGCGCAGGAGCTCGCGAAAACCCTGTATTCGCAGCCGCTGATTTATACGCTTTCAATGGCCGCCTGCGCCGTCCTGATGGAAAACGGAGTCGCGCCCGCCGCCGTGGCGGGTTTTTCGCTCGGCGAGTGTTCCGCTCTTGCCGCCGCAGGTGCAATGGATGCCGAAACGGGCTTCCGCGTCATCAACGCGCGCGCGCGTGCCATGCAGAAGGCGGCCGAAAGCTCCGACGGGGCCATGTACGCGGTAATCGGCCCCTCTGCGCAGGAAATTGAAGCAGCCTGCTCACAGGCCGACGGCTATGTGATACCCGTCAACTACAATTGCCCGGGGCAGATTGTGATTGCGGGCGAATGCGGCGCCGCCCAGAGGGCCGCCGACGCGCTGAAGGATTCGGGCGCAAGGGTCGTGAGGCTCGCGGTGAACGCCGCGTTCCACTCCAGGCTGATGCTTGACGCCGCCGGCGAGTTTTACGCTCAGATCAGCCAATATAAGTACGCAGTACCGCGGATCGGGTTTTATTCCAACGTCACGGGCGGAAGAGCACAGATCGACGATATCCCGCTTTATCTCAAAGGCCAGATGACAAGCCCCGTGCGTTTTATCGACGAGACGGGCGCCATGTCGCGGGACGGTATCGATGCGTTTATCGAGCTCGGGCCGGGCAGGGCCCTTTGCGGATTTATCCGCAAAGGCATCCAGGGCGCCGCGACCTTTAACGTTGAAGACCCGAAATCCCTTGAGAAATGCCTTGCGGCCGCAAGGCAGCAGGGATAAAAGGGCAGGGCTGCCCTCTGCGTGCCGAAAAAACCGATCTTGAGACAAGTCGCGCAAAAGACTGTTTCCCGCTTCTCATTATGCCCATCCCCAGCCCCTTCCCAGCGCGGGAAGGGGCTAAAATTTCAGGGGGAATATTTAAAAATCCTTCGGATTTTTAAATATTCCCCCTGTGACCCCTGCATTTTCTGCTCCGCAGGGAACATACCTTCGTGGATTATGACGAATACCCGACATTTTACCGGCAGGCCTTATGATTGTAACGGATTCAGCTACACAGTGGCCGGTTTAAGCAGCACCGGGTAATTCGTGTGCAGATATTTATAGATCGTATCGCTGATGAGCCGCTGACCCTCCTGATTCGGGTGGATGCCGTCCTTACAGATCAGTCTGCGGAAATCAGGCGTGTTCAGGAAAGCGCTTCGCACGTCGATGCAGCTGGAGCGGGAGTTTTCGACAACCTTGAGCACGGCAGCGTTATACTTCTCGTGCCACCAGTAGATACGGGTGACACTGCCAAGCCATTCCAATATTTTGGAGCCGGTATCGGCATTGCTTTTGCTGATCCACTGAAAGTATTTGTCGGCATCGATGGGAGGCAGCGTCATCATCACAGGCTCGATGTCTTTCGAGCGCAAGCCGTCAACCAGATTGACCAGGCTGCTCTCAAAAACTTCGATATCCGTGATCGGATTATGTTCGCCCTGCGGATTTTCCGCGACCTGCTCCCACTTGTAGTCGCAGTCGTTTCCGCCAAGCTCGATGAGGACAATGTCGGGCTTTTCCTTATCCATATTGCGGTTGAGTTTCGGTAACGCCGTTGTAACGGTATTGCCAAAACGGCTGATGTTGGTGACAACACAATTCAGGCTGCTTTGAAGCAGGCCCACAAAGTTGTCCTTTAACTTTATGTATTTGTTTTCCTTCTCGTCAAAGCAGACACCTGCTGAAATGGAATCCCCGCAGACAACTACCTTGCAGGGCAGGCAATATTTTAGCTCCATGACGCTCACCTTTATCAATTCAATATTTTTTGCTTTCATATTGAGTACTTTAAATCAGTATAGCACGTCTTTGATACTTTTTCCATACTCCCCGCACACATTTTATGAAGAACCGGGGTGCAATACCCCGCGGCCTTGCCGCGGAAAGAATCTTTCCGAACAAATTTAAAAGAAGCCCCCTTAGCAGCAAGTTACCGCTAAAGGGGTCAAGAGGAAATATTAAAAGAGGAGGATTGAATGAAAAAGTTCTTGCTTTTATTATCGGCTGAAATTGTGATAAAAATATGAAAGCTTTGTAAAAATTTAAAATATTTTTAATTCAGGCCGCTCCTGACGATTACCGGCTATCGGCGAGGCCATGTATGGCACCATTTGAAGGCGGACCCCACATCAAAGCTCGCGCCTGCGGAAAAGCAGACAGGCCGCGAGCAGCAGCAGGGCTGAAATCAAAACGCCGGTCAATATCGGCACCCGGAGGGCAGCGGGCGCGATGCTGCCGCTGATAAGCCCCATGTTGTCGCCCCCAAGGGCCGACGGGGCGTAGTCTGTTATTTTAGGGATAGAAGAAATCAGGGATATCAGCCCCCAGAGGCAGAACGCGCCGACCGCCGAAAGGGCATAATTATTGAAAACGGTGCTCGTCAGAAGCGACACCGCGATGGTCATTATACCGAAAAGCCACATGCAAAAGAGTGACAGAAAAAGATGGGCGGGATTTCCCGTGGGAAATAGATAGACCGTATAGCAGATGCACAGACCTGCTGAAGCGGCGTAAGAGATTGTCCACACGCACGCATCCGACAGAAACTTTGAAAGAATGAAGCTGCTGCGCGAAAGCCGCTTGGTCAGCATCATCTGCGCGGTGCCTTTCGACGTCTCGGAAACGACGCCGCCGGAAAAGACCAGAATCACGACAATCATCACCATCTGGCCGATGTTCTTGAAAAACTGCGCGTATGCGTCGATATAGGTGGGCGTTGGGATCTGGATTTTGACCCCCGCACCCGCGAGTTTCAGGATTTCGGGCGTGAGCTTCGCGAGCAGCGGGCTCGTCATGCCGAATATCAGCAAGACAACCAATACCACGACGCCCTTGAAGGTTTTAAGCTGCTCCCTCAGCTCCTTTGCCGTAAATACCAAAAAGCTATTCACCTTTAATCACCTCGATGAAGACATCTTCCAGATTGGATTCCATGCGCTCAAAATGTAGCAGCGGCAGATTCATCCGGGCAAACAGCGGGCAGATGGCATAATCGAGACCGGAAATATCGCTGCAGCTCAGAATCAGCTGCGTCGGGCCTTCCTCGCGAATCCCCCGCACGAACGGCAGCTCGGAGAGCCGGTCTTTGAGCTCCTGCATCCTTTCGGGCACGGGCATTTCGAGACGGACGCTGCGCCCGGCATACCGTTTTTCGATTTCATCAAGGCTGCCGCACAGGGCGAGCCTGCCGTGATGCAGGATCCCGATGGTGTCGCAGACGCGCTGAACATCGGAGAGGATGTGGGTTGAAAAAAGAACCGTCACGCGCCCTTTGAGCGTGGAAATGATATCGAGGATCTCCTTGCGGCCGACCGGGTCGAGCGCCGACGTGGGCTCATCGAGTATCAGCAGCTCCGGCTCATGCATCAGCGCCTGTGCGATGCCGAGCCTCTGCCGCATACCCCGGGAAAATCCGCCGATTTTACGACGGACATCCGCAAGCCCCACAAGGCTCAGCAGCTCTTCGTCTCTGCGGGCGATCTGCGCTGAATTCATGCCGCAGAGCTTTCCGCAAAGCGTGAGGTACTCTTTGGGCCTCATGAAACCGTAAAACTCCGGTACGTCCGGCAGAAAGCCGATATGCCGGTTGGAGGCCGCAGACCCGAACCGCACCCTGTCGCCGAACACGGAGATTTCGCCGCCCGTGGGGTTTGCAAGCCCGGTGACCATGCGGATCGTCGTGGTTTTTCCCGCCCCGTTGAGCCCGAGGAAGCCGAAGACGCTGCCCTTTTCAACCGTCAGATTGAGCCCGTCGACCGCATTCGTCGAGCCGTACCGCTTGGTAAGACCTTTGATTTCGAGAACGGGCATGTCAGTCTTCCTCCCTGCCGATCAAAAAATACAGCACCGGCCCGATGATCTCAAAAACCACGATGATGACGGCCCAGGCACCCACATTGAGATTGCGGGTTTTCATCCGGCGGAGCAGGTGAACGAGCGCGCCGACCATCAGCCCGACTTCGAGAACCGCCACCGGGATCAGAAACGGAAAATATTGTCTCAGTGCATCCATTTTTATCAGAGCCTTTCGATTATTTTTACTGTTTACGCGTCAGATGCCGGGAAATCTCACTTTGACCCGGAATGCCGGCCGCCTTTGTGCTTTTGGTCGCGCCGGACAATAAAGAAATAGTACAGGATCGACGGCAGAGGAAAGGAAACGAGGCCCCACAGCCCCCAAAACCAGGGGAACCGCCCGCGCTTCTGCGCGTCGCGAAAAAGGAGGATCCCTTGTGGAATGCAGAGGGCGACTGCGGCTGCGACAATCGCCCACTGGGCGGCTGTCAGCGGCTGGGAAGCATTCATCGGCGCGGCACCCCCTCTTTCCGCTTACGGCAGCACATTAGGCAAAATCCTGCCGTCATGGCGATCTGGATCAGGGCAAAAGCGGCGGCGCTGGCAAAAAGGCAATAGAGCACGCCCGCGACGATAAACCCGGAAATCAGGATGAACACGGTAAACTGGATATTGCTGCGTTTCGCGGACTGCCTTTTTTCATCCTTTACGAGCCTGAGAAAGAAGGAAAGCTCAGGCGTTTTTGCATCGCAGGCATCCAGCCTTTTCATTTGCTCGGCCAGCTGTTTTTTAATCTCATCGTTTTCCATCGTTCTCAAGCTCCTTTTTCAGATTCTGCATTCCGTTTGAAATCCGCGATTTCACGGTGCCCAACGGAATTCGAAGAATTTTGGAAATTTCCTCATAGCTGTAACCATGCGCATATTTTAAGAGGATCGGGGCGCGCATCTTGTCGCTCAGCCTTTTAACCGCCAGTAGCACTTCATCCCCGTCAAGCAGCCGGTCGACGGGGTCGTAAGCGCCGGGCTCATTGTATTGTTCAAGGCGGCTGAGCCTTCGCCCGGCGCTCCGGCACTCTTCAAGCCACAGATTTTTCGCGATGGCGATCATCCAGGTCGAAAGAGCGGATTTCTGCGGATCGTACAGTGCAAATTTGTCGATCACCCTGACCATGCAGTCCTGCGTGATATCGGCCGCAAGCTGTGAATCCAGCGTCAGCTTCAGAAGGAATCGGTAAACGACCCCGTAATTCTGCTGCAGCAGCTGGGCCAGTGCGTATTCATTTCCTTCTTTTGCGCCGGCGATCAGCGTCATGCTGTCTTCAGCGGGCAATTTCATCACTTCCACGGCTCTTATCTTGATTGTAATACGGTTATCAGCGCGGTTTTGTTCACTTTTTTAATAAAAGATCAATATATTTCGGGCAGTCATTCGCCGGAGCGCAGGTCAGCCCGGAAAGGGCCCCAAGCATGCCGGGCGTCACAATGCGCCGGGCGCTCGGAGCCCCGAAATGAACCGTCTGTCTATTAATCTCTGTAAAAAAGCGGTTTTATCGCCTTTTTAATTGGAGATTTGTATTACTGCGCTTTATCTTCCATTTTTCCTACCACGTCCGCCGCGGCATCGAGATAATCCGCCTCGAAGAGCTCAAGCACCCCGTTATCGCAGGCCTTCGCGAGCCTTGGGTCGACCGGCAGCCTGCCGAGGACGGGGATGGAGAATTCCTTTGCCGTTTCCTCGATGCGGCTTTCGCCGAAGAGGCGGATCTCCTTTCCGCAATCGGGGCATTTGACATAGCTCATGTTTTCGACCATACCCAGAATCGGGACATTCATCATTTTCGCCATGTTGGCGGCCTTGGCCACGATCATTGAAACAAGCTCCTGCGGCGTGGTCACGATGATGATGCCGTCGATCGGAACCGACTGGAATACCGTCAGCGGCACATCGCCCGTTCCCGGCGGCATATCGATAAACATAAAATCCACGTCGGCCCAGATCACATCTGTCCAGAACTGCTTCACCGTGCCGGCGATCATCGGGCCGCGCCATACGACGGGCGCCTGCTCATCCTCAAGAAGCAGGTTCACCGACATCACGTCGATGCCGCTTTTGGTCTTGATGGGCAGAATTCCCCACTCGTTACCCTGTGCCTTCTCGTGGATACCGA
>JARLHS010000168.1 GCA_031292115.1 Clostridia bacterium
AGGAGCTGCGCGCGCTGGCGCAGCGGGAGGGCGGAGAGAGGCTGCTAGCGATGCTCGCTCCGCTCGACGCACAGACCGCCGCCCGGCTTCACCCCAACGACACGGGCCGCATCATCCGCGCCATCGAGCTCTGCAGCACCACGGGCACGACCATGGCGCAGATTGCGGCGGATTCGCACGCGCAGCCGCCGCAATACAGGCTCTGCATGATCGGGCTCGGCTGTGAGCCGCGCGGGAAGCTATATGCGCGTATCGATGCGCGGGTCGACCGCATGCTCGCGCAGGGGCTGCGGGAAGAGGTGCGGGCACTGCTCGAAAGCGGTGTGCGGCCCGACGCGACCTCGATGCAGGCGATCGGCTACAAGGAGCTTGTGGGCTGCCTTGAGGGGCGCGAGACCCTTGGGGAAGCCGCCGAGACCATCAAGCGCGAGACGCGCCGGTATGCGAAACGCCAGCTGACATGGTTCAGACGCGACGCCCGCATTCACTGGATCGATATTTTTTCGCTTTCAGATGATAAAATTTACCAAAATGCGTGTGAAACAATAGAAAAATACGGATTTGTGTGCTATAATACCAGTGAGCCGCCCGAAAAGCCAGGATCTGCGGCGCAATGGAACGAATAACCGTGCAATAGAGATAGAAACAAATATGAAGGAGGAAGTTCCGTGGTCAAATCAATCAATCTGCAGGACGTGTTTCTCAATCAGGTGCGAAAGGATAAAACGATGGTCACCATCTATCTGACCAACGGGTTTCAGTTCAAAGGCCTGGTGAAAGGGTTCGACAACTTTACGGTGATTCTCGAAAGCGACGGGAAACAGAATCTCGTCTATAAGCATGCGATTTCGACGATCATCCCCATGCGTGCCGTGAGCATCCTCGACGCGGAGGAAAAAGAGCAGTCGGCGGAATGATGCGGCACCGCAACTGTGAGGTGGTTTGGTGAGTACGTTTTTTAAACGACTGGTCGCCGTATGCGTTTCGCTGTTTCTGCTTACCTACGTCGGGTATCAGGCCTACAGCGCATTTCACGTATCCGTTTCGACGCAGCGCGCGCAGCTGCGCACGGTGGAGGATCAGATCGCGGCCACCGGCTTTGTGCTGCGCAATGAAACGCTGATCACGACCAAGGCCGGCGGGATCGTCGACTACCTCGTTTCCGACGGAGAGCGCGTGGAAAAAGGCGGCGCAGTCGCGAGCGTCTACCCCACCGCGGAGCAGGCCGAGATCGAGCGCGAGATCCGGCAGCTCGACAACCGCATCAAGCAGCTTCAGATCACAGCCGTGGCAGGGAACACGATGGCTGTCGACATCAATGTGCTTGACGCGGATATCGGCGATAAATTCAGCCAGATCGCGTCTCTTGCGGGCGATACGAACGTCAACGGCCTAAGCGATGCGGAAACGGAGTTTTTAAACCTGCTCAACGAGAAGCAGATCGTCACCGGCAAGGTTACGGGCTTCACAAAAGAGCTCGCGCAGCTTCAGGCACAGCGAAAAAACCTTGTTGCGAAGCGCTCAAACAGCATCAGCACGATCACTTCGCCGATCTCGGGCTATTTTGTCAGCCAGGTCGACGGCTACGAAGGCAGCTTCAATCTTTCAAAGCTGAGCGCCATCACGGCGGCACAGGTGGACGCGCTGCTCGCGGCAAAGCCGTCTGCCGTCAGCGCGGCCGGCAAGGTGATTTCCTCCTATGAGTGGTATATTGTCTGCTCCCCCTCGCCGGACGATGCGCAAAGGCTGCATTCGGGCGTAAGTGTGGGGGTTTCGTTCCCGTTCACCACGGGCGGGGATCTCCCCGCGACAGTTACGGCGCTCAACCGCGATGCTTCAAACCGGTATGCCGCCGTGCTTACATGCGATTTCATGACGAGCGACCTTGCGGGCACGCGCAGCGGGGATATCCGGATCACACTCGGCAGCTATACGGGCGTGCGTGTGGAAAACAGCGAGCTGTGCGTGGAAAACGGCGTGAGGGGCGTTTACATCCTCGACGGCGATATTGTTCGGTTCAGAACGCTGCAGGTTCTTTACAGCGGCGACGACTTTGTTATTTCGAAGAACGACCCAAGCGACGGCAAACTGCTGCAGGCCAATGACCTGATCATTGTTGGAGGGAATAAGCTTTATGACGGAAAGATTGTCAGATGACGACGAAAGGCGCATCGCGGAAAACATCGAAGCCATCCGCGGGCGCATGGCGCGCGCCGCGCTGCGTGCCGGCAGAAAGCCCGAAGATATCGAGCTCATGGCGGTAACGAAAACGATGCCTGCCGCGGCTGCCAATGCCGCGCTGCGCGCGGGCGTGCGGCTTATCGGTGAAAACCGCGTGCAGGAGCTCTGCTCAAAGCTGCCGGAGCTCGAGCTTGACGGCGGCGAGGTGATGCCGGGAGCGAAGGTGCATCTGATCGGCCATCTGCAGACGAATAAAATCGGCCAGGTGCTCGGGCACATCGATATGCTCGAGTCGGTAGACAGCGCGCACCTCGCGCGGGAGCTCAGCCGCAGGGCGGTCGCCGAGGGCTGCGTGCTCGACGTGTTGATGGAGATCAACATCGGCGGGGAGGATTCCAAGACAGGCATTAAAAAGGAGGCAGCACCCGCCCTCGCCTGCGAAATCAGTCAACTGCCGGGCCTGCGGCTGCGCGGGCTGATGGCGGTGCCGCCGTTTGACCCGGATAAGGAGAAAATAAGGCCGTTTTTTGCACAAATGAAGCATCTGTTTATTGACATCCGTGCTGAAAAAACGGATAATAGGGATATGAATATTCTTTCAATGGGAATGTCTTCCGATTTCGAAACGGCGATCGAGGAGGGCTCAACACTGGTAAGAATAGGGACGGCAATCTTTGGCGAAAGAATAAGGAGGTTAGAGCAATGAGCAATTTTGTGGATAAACTAAAAAATATTATGGGTGTTCCCGACGACGAGCAGTATGACGACGATGACGATGTTGAGATAATCTCCAAAAAAGAGGAGCATCAGCCGGCGCCGCAGCCGTCCGACGCCGCTTCCAAGCGCAACAAGGTTGTGAATATTCATACGACGGCGCAGCTGCAGGTGGTGCTTGTCAAGCCCGAGCGCTTTGAAGATGCAAGCTCGATAGCCGATCACCTCAATGACAAGCGCACGGTCGTGCTCAACCTCGAATCCACCAACAAGGATGTTTCCCGCAGGCTGGTCGATTTTCTGAGCGGCGTGGCCTATGCGAACAACGGGCAGATCAAGCGCGTTGCCAACAGCACGTTCATCATCACGCCCTATAATGTCGACATCATGGGCGATCTGCTTGACGAGCTCGAGAATAACGGCGTTTTTTTCTAAGCCAAGTTTCATATGAGAAATTGAGGTGCCTTCTTTGCAAGCCATTGCTTATGTAATCAGCACCCTGATCTATGCCATGAATATCCTTATTGTCATACGGTGCGTGCTGTCGTTTTTTCCGCAGACGCTTTATTCGCAGGGCGGGAAGGTGATCGTCGCCATTACCGAGCCGCTGCTCGCCCCCTGCAGAAAGCTGCTGATGCGTTTCGATTTTGCACGGAGCCTGCCGGTCGATCTCTCGCCGATCCTTGCGTTTTTGATCCTTTCGGTCATCTCAAGGCTCATCGGCGTTCTGTTTTACCTTTGAGGCGGGCCGGGCGATGGCAATGGGTGCTGGAATGAATGCCGGCGAAGAAGACCGTCTGCTGCTCGCGCGTGTGGCGGACGCAGTACGGCTCGCTTCTCAGCGTGCGCGATATATCGGCTTCCTTGATCCCCGCGGGAGCATGCTGGCGCGGGGGCAGCTTAAAAGGCTGGGCTTTGAGAATTACCTTTTCTGGGGCGGCTATGACGGCGCCGAGCGCGTCTATGCCGGCCTTTTCCCTGAATACGAAGTGCCCTCGGCACAGGGCTTCCCCTTTGACGCGGTGGGCATCCGCTGGAAGGCCGGCGAGATCACACACCGCGACGTTCTAGGCTCCCTGCTCGCACTCGGCATTGAGCGCAGGGCGGTGGGTGATATCGTGATCGAAGCAACGAGCTGCACGGCCTTTATCGATCAGGCCGTGCTGCCGTTTGTGGTGCAGAGCCTGCAAAAAGTGGGCGGCGCGGGCGTCGTGTGCGCGCAGGCCGACGCGGGCGGGCTCGTGCGGCACGATACATTCAGGGAAATCAGGGATACCGTCGCCTCGCCAAGGCTCGACTGCGTCATGGCGGCGCTGCTCAATCTTTCAAGAGGCGACGCGGCGGAGCTCATCGGCTCGGGCCTTGTGGCTGTCAATTATGAGGTATGCTCAAAGCCCGCGCAGCCTGTGGCGGAAGGCGCCGCCGTTTCAGCGCGCGGCTACGGCAGGTTTCTTATCGAGCGGCTCGGCCCGGAGACCAAAAAGGGCCGCCTTGGGTTCCTGGCAAAGAAATACTTGTGAAGGGCGGGTTGCACAGTGACACCGAATGAAATTTCCGGTAAAAAATTCGATAATCCCAAAAAAGGCTGTTATGCCTCAGTGGAGGTCGATTCCTTTCTGGCGGAAGCCGCCGCCTATGCGGCACAGCTTGTGCGCGAGAACGCGGAGCTCAAGCGCCGGCTCGATATGAACGCCAGAAAGCTTGAGGATTTTGAAAAAGATCAGGATTCTCTCGCTCAGGCGCTGCTCAGCGCGCAGCGGCTTGCGGATACCACCGTGCGCGACGCCCAGACGAAGGCCGAGATCACGATCCACGACGCGGAGATCAAGG